>JAYVVU010000296.1:0-3437 GCA_043786755.1 Actinomycetota bacterium | reverse complement strand
CGACCTTCTTGAGCGCGCCAAGTTCTTCAAGCAGCGTGATCGCTGTGTTGGCGTTGTGAGGAGCAATCTTGAGCTCGCGTTGGACAAGTTCTGAGTCGAGCACCGGCTGTCGCAACAGCAGCGCGGCTAGACGCCACACGTGTGGAACGGTGGAATGAAGAGTGCGCCGTGAGGTGAGCAGTCGCCGCCGCCGATCCACACTTGCTCGCCGCGCCAGCGACCAGCCCACTCTGGCTGGCTTGTCGAGAGCAGCGCGGCGTGCATCGCCAGGATCGCCTCTGCACTGAGGTTGTCGGCGAGCTGAAGTGCCACCTTCATCGCGGCGCTGTTGGCGACGATGATCGAGGCGTTCGGGCGAGTGGGATCGCCCAGCTCTGCGAGAAAGATCGATTGCGCAGTCGCGGACAGGTTCTCGAGCTTTGAGGACGCGGCGGACTCGGATCGCAGCAGGATGCTTCCGAACGGGGCAAGTTCAGCCCCCAGTTCCGCGTCGAAGCGGGCTATCTCGTTCGCCGCCTCAGAAATCAAGGTCAGGGTGTCGCCCGAGTTGCTCGGTCGTAGGAACGAACTTCTCCGCGACGGAAGTTGCCGCGCACGGGTTAGATCCGCGCAGTTCTTGGGTATATATAGCGTTGTGACTCGTCGGATTGCTGATCGTTATTTGCTTGAAAATCAGCTCGGGGCCGGGGGAACCTCGCGGGTTCACGCCGCGCTTGACGAGCGGCTCGGCCGCCAAGTGGCCATTAAGTTGCTCGACGCGCAGTTGGTGGCCTCCGCCGATCCGGCTGGACGCGAACGATTCTTGCGCGAAGGGCCGACCTCCGCCTCGTTCAGCCACCGCAACGCAGTCACGATTTTCGACTGCGGAGAAGACGACGGCGATCTCTACATCGTGATGGAACTTGTCGACGGGCCTTCACTCGCCGAACGCATCGCAAAGAATGGCCCGCTGCCCGTGCAAGAGGCGACGGACATCGCCTCGCAAGTGTTGGCGGCGCTGTCGGCTGCGCACGCTGTGGGGATCGTTCATCGCGACGTGAAGCCGGCCAACGTGTTGCTGGGAACGAACGGCGACGTGAAGCTCGCTGACTTCGGTATCGCCAAGCGATTCGACGACCTTGAAGACTCGGTCACCTCCACCGGAATGGTGATTGGCACACCGCGTTACCTGGCCCCCGAGCAGGCCACCGGTTCGCCGGCAACTTCCGCGACCGATGTGTACGGCGTCGGCATCTTGCTGTTCGAGATGCTGACCGCGCAGCCGCCGTTCAGCGGCGGTTCGCTCGCCGCGATCAGCGCCGCGCAGCAATCGCAGCCCGCGCCTGACGTGCGCTCGTTACGCCCGGAGATTTCCGCGGGGTTGGCGGCGACCGTCGCTCGCGCACTAGCGACGAAACCGGCCAAACGCTTTTCCAGCGCGGCGGAGATGTCGTCCGACTTGTTGGACGACGATGCGACGCACGTCATGCAAACCGCACCGCAGGGCGGCGACACGCAGATCATGACCCGACCGCTCGCGGTCGCGCCGTCCACTGCAGCAGCTGCGGCCGTACCGGTAGTGCGAGTCGCGCGGTCGCGGCCCGCTGCGACGAGTAGCGAACCGATGAAGGCCCGAACGGGACTCATCGTGGTTGGGTTGGCGGTGATCGCCGCGGTCATCGTCATTGCAATGACTGGGCGCGACCGCACCACGGCTTTTACCGTTCCCTCAACGATCGCTGGCCAGGTTGCGCCGGAAGAGACGATTCCGATCGCACCCGAGATTCTGACGTCGTTTACTACCGACGTCGCGGCTGCGTCAGCCGACGAGGTCATCCCTGGCTTCCCGCTCACTTACGACATCGAAGTTTTCTTGTTGCAACTCGAGGCCAACCCAGCTCTGGTGGGCGAGAAGGGTGAGGAACTCGCTAGCCAACTCAGGGACATGCTCGATGAGAGGTCAGGAAAGAAGCGCCGTGATCGAGCCGAGCAGCTTCGCGAGGAGATGGACACGTGGGTTGCGGACGGGGAGCTCGATCCCACCATCGCGGATGCGCTCAAGGGACTGCTCGACGTCTACGTCGAGGACTGACTGGGCGGACTGCGCAGGGCCGAGGTACCGGTCGTGTGTGAAACTCTCCGGCATGGTCGTTTCCCGGACCGCTGCCGTCGTTGCCGGCGTTGTCGTCGTGTTGTGGACCCTGAGCTCGGCGATTCGCACCGTCGTGCTACCGCGTGCATCGTCTTCGGTGTTGACGCGACTGCACTTTCGTTCTGTGCGCGTTGTCTTCGATCTCCTCGCCTCACCCAAGCGGCCGTTCGCTAAACGCGACGCGGTGATGGCGCTGTACGCACCGATCTCGCTCGTGATGCTGCCCGGCTTGTGGGTGCTGCTGATCCTCGGGGGCTTCACCGCAATCTTCTGGGGTACTGGCATCGATCCGTTCGCCGAGGCGTTCGCAACCAGTGGATCGTCGCTACTCACGCTGGGGTTCGATCGACCAGCCGGTGTTGGTCACCAGATGTTGACCTTTCTCGAGGCCGGCCTCGGCCTGGGCATCGTGTCTTTGATGATCTCGTACCTACCCACCATCTATGGCGCGTTCAGTCGCCGTGAAGCGCTGGTCGGAATGTTGGAGGTGCGCGCCGGGTTGCCGCCATCGCCATCGGAGCTGTTGCGGCGCTATCAGCTGATCGGATGGCTCGGCAATCTCGACGCTGATGTTTTCGAACCGTGGGAAGAATGGTTCGTCAACGTTGAGGAGAGTCACACCACACAACCGTCGCTTGTGTTCTTCCGCTCGCCACACCCCGAGCGCAACTGGCTGACCGCCGCCGGGTGTGTGCTCGACACGGCAGCGATTGTTGCCAGCACGCTCGACATTCCGCGTAGCGCGCAACGAGATGTCCTCATCCGCACCGGCTTCTTCACGCTGCGCCGCATCGCCGACTTCTATGGCATCCCGTACGACCGAGCGCCCGCTCCGACCGACCCAATCTCAATCAGCCAGCGCGAGTTCGACTTGCTGTGCGTCGAATTGCGCGCTGGCGGTCTACCGATGAAGGCCGATCTTCAACAAGCTTGGCTCGACTACGCCGGCTGGCGCGTGAACTACGACGCCGTGTTGGTGGCGCTGTGCGCGCTGGTTATGGCGCCGCCGGCGCGATGGAGCAGCGATCGCATGCCCGACCGGCGCCACAAGCCGCCGTGGTTCCCCGGGCGCGCAAAGCTCAAGTCCACAAACTGATTCAGCTCAGTCGAGATCTTGAAACAACGCCGAAACTTACTTCTTCGAGATTGGCCCTGTCGTGCCGGTGGCGTTCGAGAACTTCATGAGTTGCTCGGCGAACTCCGTGTTGTTCCGACGTAGCCACTCAATCAACATCGCGGCGTGTTCCATCTCGTCGTTCATGTTGTGCGTGAGCACCTTCTTCAGCTCGGGTTCGTCACAATCGTC
>JAYVVU010000295.1:0-7937 GCA_043786755.1 Actinomycetota bacterium | reverse complement strand
TGAACGAACTCGCTGCCGATGGTGGTGGTTGGCGCGTGAACGGCGAACGATTCGACGCCGTCATCCTGGCTAGCCCCGCAGCGGCGACGGCGAAACTGCTGTCGTCGCCAGCGCCAGCTGCCGCTGACGCGATCGAAATGATTCCGACCGCTGAAGTTGCGATTGTCAGTGTGGCGGTGAAAGCAACCGACTGGCCGCGCGGCCGCTTCGGCCTGAGTGGCTATCTCGTGCCGAAGCCCAAGCAGAAGTTGGTCACCGCCGTTTCGTTCGGTTCGCAGAAGTGGGCGCATTGGCAAGGCGAGAACTCTGTGCTGCGCATCTCGTTGGGCCGCGACGGACTTCCCGTGTTGCATTTGTCCAACGACCAACTCATCGCCGCTGCGCTCGACGAAGTCGGCGACCACCTCGGATACACGCTGCAGCCCACCGACATCCGCGTGTCGCGTTGGCCTGGCGCGTTTCCTCAGTATCGCCCGCATCACGCCGAGCTTGTCGCCAAGGCCACGCGAGCGTTGCCCACCGGGCTTGTGCTCGCCGGCGCCAGCTATCACGGCATCGGAGTGCCGGCGTGTATTCGTTCCGGCGAACAAGCAACTGCTGCGGCGCTGGCAGACTGACCCCATGAACCCCCGTCGGCGCAGCGTCGCGCTCGTCGCCTTGTTGTTGGCGGGTTGCACCACCGAGACGGCGCTCGTGCGCGAGACGACACCTCCCGTCGCCGCAACCGCACCTGCGACGACAACGCTGCCCGCAACCAAGACGTCACCGACTACGACCCGAACAACACCGACGACGATCGCTCCGTCGAACACAGCCCCGGAGACGACCACGTCATTGCTCTCACCGGTCGAGGTTCAAGCTGCGGCTGCCGTGCCCCCGGTGGCCAAGGCGCCGACGCTGCCAGTGCCGAAGGCGCCGCCCGATCCGAACGCTCAAGAGGCACTCGTCACGCTGGGCACCATCGAGATCCCACGCATCGGCCTGAACACGTCGCTGTATGAGGGAATCGCGATCCCAACGTTCGATCGTGGCCCTGGTCATTGGCCGGGCACAGCGCTGCCGGGTGGGTTGGGCAACGTCGTTATCGGCGGTCATCGCACGAGCCATGCACGGCCGTTCCGTCACTTAGACAAACTGCTGCCTGGCGACGAGGTGATCTTCACCACCGACGCGGGCCGTTTCGTTTATCACGTCGTGCGCACCGAGATCGTGACGCCCGACTCGATGTGGATCGTCAATCAGACCGAGGCCTACACCGCGACGCTGTTCGCATGTAATCCCGTGGGCTCAACGCGCGAACGCATCGTCGTATTCCTTGAACTCAGTGTGTAGCGGCCGACCCCAAGTCGACCACTACACACTGATGGTCCTTCAAGCGGAAGGTCTTAGCTAGCTACCCGCCAGCGACGTGGCAACCGCGGACGGCTGAGTAGCAGAGCGCTACCGATGCAGCCGAAGCCAAAGGCCATCGAGAGCATCGGCTTCGAGTTACTGCCGCCACCGCTTCGTGGCAACGTGCCCGAGTTTGGCGTGGTGCCGCTCACAGTTGTCGTCGACCTAACGGTCGTGGTGGTCGTTGTGCCACCACAACCACCGCCGAGCGAGGTCGTCGTGCCCTGACCGCAGACGGTCGTCGTGGTGCTTGCACCGGTAGTCGTGGTGGTGGTTCCACCGCACCCGCCGCCTGGGGTCGTTGTAGTCGCGCCTTCGCCACAATCGATTGTCGTCGTGGTCGACGGAGCGGTTGTCGTGGTCGACGGAGCGGTTGTCGTGGTGGTCGACGGAGCGGTTGTCGTGGTGGTCGACGGAGCGGTCGTCGTGGTCGACTGCTCGGTCGTCGTGGTCGACTGCTCGGTCGTCGTGGTCGACTGCTCGGTCGTCGTGGTCGACTGCTCGGTCGTCGTAGTGGTCGACGATTCGCAATCAGTCGGGAACGTCAGATCGACGGGCCACGCGTAAGGCCCCGCGCTCTGACCATTTCCCCATGTCGACAACGCTTGAGCCTGGAGGCGGACAGTCGTTGCGCCATCCGGCCATTGGAACGTACCGGAGAAGCTGTAACCGTTGCCAGAGTTGAAAGCTCCGAACGCGTCTGCGAGAGGTGCGCCAGTGCCGAGGATCTCGATCCAAACGCGCACGCCGGAGTTCGTCCGTGACAGGTCGTATTCGTTCTCGGGTGTGTCGGGATCGTCGGGGTAGCCGGCCCACGCGGTCGCGGTCCAAGAGATGACGCCCTCGCAACTGACCCGCGCGCTCGCCTCAGCATGGTGAGCCGTCACCGAGCCATTGAATGCCGGAATGATCGTAACCAGGCCCAGTAGTACGAGCACCGCCGAAAACAGATGCCGAACACGAGATCTCAGAAATCCACGAACAGTTGCCACTTGAACCGCCCTCCCTTTAGTTGCCACCACGTTAGGTGACTTTCAGCGGTGCCGCAATACTCAGAGTGGTCAATGTTTCGGTAACAGGTACCACCGTAGGTGTTGAATCCGCCACATTTCCCACCGCTGAGCTGCCAAGTCCGACCATCCACGTCCGCCGCGGAAGGGTCACTGTATCGTCGGCGCGTCGTGTCGCTTCCTTTACAACTCCAACGATTTGTTCCCAGCCGAAGGGCGCTGACCTGCCTGCTCGCCGGTCTGCTGGTGGCCGCATCGCTGCCGCCGTGGGGGTTTTGGCCACTCACTTTCGTCGGCATTGCCCTGTTCGAAAACGCCGTTCAGAAGGCGTCAACGGGTCGCCAGCGCCTCGCCTGCGGTTGGTTGTTCGGGGCCGCCTGGTTGTTGCCGGGCATGTGCTGGATGTGGTTTCTCACCATTCCCGGCTATCTGCTGACGGCCGCGATGTTCGCCGGTTTCCACGCGGTCGCGGCCTGGGTGGCACCGCGTGGTTCGTGGCGCGTGATTGGGCGGCCGGCAGCGCACACCCTTGCCGAGGCCTTGCGCTTCTGCTTCCCGTTTGGCGGGGTCCCGTTGGCCAGCCTGCCGATCGCGCAGGCCGCCGGTCCGTTCGCAACCGTCGGCCGCGTCGGCGGCGCGATCTTGCTGACTTGGTTCGTGTTCCAGATCGGGTTCGCACTGTCAGGTCCGTCGCCGGTTGTCCCTGCGCTCGCCCGCAAGCGCGGCGCGACAGGCAAGGGCGAATGGCACGGCATCGCTGGACTGACCACTGCGTTACTGGTGTGGCTGGTGCTGGCGCCGATTGCCGACGCGGACAACCACTCGAGCGGCGAGATGCGAGTGGCGATCGTGCAAGGCGGCGGTCCGCAGGGAACGCATGCCACCGATACATCCGCCGACGAGGTGTTGGCGCGCCACCTCGAAGCAACCGCGCAGATCGAGCCGGGCAGCGTCGACCTTGTTGTCTGGCCAGAGAACGTGATCGACGTCGCACAGTTCGAAGGCAGCGACGAGTTGGCGATGGTCGCCGCCGAGGCTGAACGCATCGGCGCGCCGTTCGCAGTTGGCATCACAGAGGACACCGCCAACGGCGAGCACTTCCTGAACGCGCAGGTGATTGTCACGCCCGACGGCGAGGTCATCAGTCGCTACGAGAAGGTGCGTCGCGTTCCTTTTGGTGAATACATGCCGTGGCGCGGCTTCCTGCAAGCTCTTGGCGCACCGACGAATCTCGTACCGCGCGACGCCGTCGCCGGCACCGGCCCGGCCGTCCTGGAACTTGCCGATGGCACGCGGTTGTCGACCGTCATCTCGTGGGAGGTCTTCTTCGGCGGCAGAGTGAACGAGGGCGTCGAAGCCGGCGGCGAGTTCGTCATCAACCCGACCAACGGCAGCAGTTACACGTGGACCGTGCTGCAGACCCAGCAGATCGCCTCCTCACGCCTGCGAGCCATCGAGCAACACCGATGGGTGGTGCAAGCCTCGCCGACGGGGTTCAGCGCGTTCATCTCGCCCGAGGGCGACGTCTACCAACGCACCGGAGTCAGCGAGCAGCGCGTGCTGGTGCGCACGATCGATCTGTACACCGGACGCACCTGGTACAGCCACACCGGCAACCTCCCGTGGGTAGGGCTGATGGTGCTGGTGCTCGCCGCTGCGTTGTGGCGGGCTGGCGCTTTCAGCCGGCCGGAACGGGAATCGGCGTCGGCGGAACTCCCCCGCTGAGCACGTTGATTGCGTTGTGCGCAGCGAGTCGCGCCATCGCCGCCCGCGTCTCGAGTGTCGCCGAGCCGAGGTGTGGAATCAGCACCGCGTTCTCGCACTCCAGGAGGCCGGGGTGAACCTTCGGTTCCTCTTCGAATACGTCGAGCCCGGCGCCTGCAATCTCGCCAGCCTGAAGTGCGGTGGCGAGCGCGGCCTCATCGACGATTGGCCCACGGGCCGTATTGATCAGGTATGCGGTGGGCTTCATCGTCGCCAGTTCGGCAGCGCCGATCAGGTGATGGGTCGACGGGTTGTACGGGCAGTTAATGCTGACGACGTCGCTGGTGACGAGTAATTCGTCGAGGCTCATCACCGACGCGCCGAGTTCCGCCTCCAGCGCCGGGGCGACTGGCCGGCGATTCGAGTACGCGATCTTCATGCCGAAGGCCTTGGCTCGACGGGCGAGCGCACAACCGATATCGCCCATCCCGACGATGCCAAGTTGGCGGCCTTGAATGCCGGAACCGAGCATGTAGAACATGCCCCACTGCCATGGCGCATTGCTGCGGATGACGCGCTCGCCTTCGCCGAGGCGGCGGGTCGTCATCAAGATGAGCGACATCGCAATATCGGCGGTCGCTTCGGTGAGCACGCCAGGAGTGTTCGTCGCCACAACGCCGCGGGCCGCGCAGGCAGCGACGTCGATGTTGTTGTAACCGACTGCCACGTTGGCGACGACCTTCAACTGCGGACCGGCCGCGTCGAGGAACGCGTTGTCGACCTTGGTGGTGAGCAGCGTCACCGCCGCGTGGGCACCCTTCACGATCTCGTGCACTTGCTGCACCGTCGGAACTTCTAGCGAGGTCCAGGCGTCGACCTCGCCCGCCTCGTTCAACATGTCGAGGCCTTCCTGCGGGATGCGACCGGTGACCGCGATCCTCATGCTGATTCGATCCAGCGGCGCAAGCCTGAGAGTCCTTCTTCAATGTCGTCGCACGAAAGGCCCGAATAGGCGAAGCGCACGAAGTGATCGGTCTCGCCCGGCTGTGGCCGACCGAAGTGCTTGCGGGTGCAGAACGACACGCCGGTGTTGTGCAGCGCAGCAGTCGCGAACGCGCCGACCTCGTCGAAGCCCATGCGCGCCATGACGTCGGTGACATTCGGGAATAGGTAGAAGGTCGACTCTGGTTTGGGGCACACGACGCCGTCGATCTTCGCGAGCGCGCCCCACGCAGCGTCGCGGCGACGATGCAACTCGTCGAGGATCGCCTTCGGGCCGTCGGTTGGACCGGTGATACCGGCGACACCGGCGGCCTGCACAAAGTGGGTGGTGCAGCTTTCGTCGTTGGTGTTCAACTTGGCGATGCTCTCGGCGACCGGAAGCGGAGCGATGGCCGCGCCGAGCCGCCAGCCCGTCATCGCGAACTTCTTCGAGAAGGTATAGAGGATGACCGTGCGGTCGACCATGCCGGGCAGCGCCGCAATCGACGAACTCGTTCCCGAATAGCGCATCTCGAAGTAGGCCTCGTCGGCGAGCACCCATAGGTCGTGCTCGATTGCGATGTCGGCGATCGCCTGCATTTCTTCTGGCGAGCTCTCGCAGCCAAGCGGGTTCTGCAAGTTGTTGTAGAAGATCGCGCTGGTGCCGTGACCTTTACTACGGGGAGTGATGCTGGCGCGCAGGTGATCGAGGTCGATCGCGAACCCCGTGTCGGTCTGGATGTAGCGGTACGGCTGGCTGACTCCGCCGTAGTACTCGATCATGCTTTCGTAGATCGGGTAGCCAGGGTTCGGGTACAGCACTCCATCGCCTGGGTTCATGACGCTTTGTACGAATTTGCCGATGACGGGTTTGCCGCCAGGCTGTACGACGACGTTGGCGGCGGCAAACTTCAGGCCTCGGCGACTACCCACGTCGTGCGCCAATGCCTCGCGCAGCGGCATGATGCCGGCGGCCGGGCAGTACCCGGTCTTGCCTTCGGCGATAGCGACGTTCATCGCCTCAGCGATGTTGGCGGGTGTCGGCAGGTTGATGTCGCCGAGGTGGAACGGGAAGACGCGGTTGCCCTTCGACGCCCAATCGGCGGCGGCTAGCGACACCGAGAACGCGGTCTCGGTACCGAGGTTGGCCAGTCGTTTCGCTACCGGTCGTTCTGCGAGCGTCATCGGGCGAAGATAGCTCACAGTTCGCCGACTTCCTCAGGTCTCGATCAGCACCGTGACCGGCCCGTCGTTGTTGATCGCAACCAGCATCTCGGTACGAAAACGACCCGTCGCCACCGTGGCCCCTAGCAGTCGCAAGTGATCGACCACAGCCTGCACCAGCGGCTCGGCTTGGTCGGGTTTGGCGGCGGCGATCCAGCTTGGGCGCCGGCCCGCGCCGGTGTCGCCGTAGAGGGTGAACTGGCTGACGACCAGCACCTGGCCACCGGCGTCGGCCACACTGCGATTCATCACGCCTGCTTCGTCGTCGAGGATGCGCAGATTCCAGACCTTCTCGGCCAGTTTGTGGGCGTTGGCGATCGTGTCGTCGTGGGTCACACCCACTAGAACGCACAGCCCAGCCCCGATCTCGCCGACTAGGTCCGCTATTCCTTCAACGACAACCGTGACCCGGGCCGAGGTAACCCGCTGTACCAGACCACGCATGCGGCCGATGGTAGAGAATTACGGTCACTAACTGAAAGGAACGTCGTTCTCATGGCTCTCAATAGCCAGGAGAACGACCATGACAAATGCCCGACGCGCGCACCGACGCCCAATTAGTGACGGCCTATCTGGCCGGCGATCGTGGCGCGCTCGCGGGCATATACGACCGCTACTCGGCTGGCCTGTACGACACGGCGGCCGCGATGCTGCGCGACCGCCACGAGGCGGCAGACCTCACGCACGACGTTTTCCTGATCGCTGTCGAGCGCCTTGCACAACTGCGCGAGCCGGAGCGCTTGAAGCCCTGGCTGTTCGCGGTGCTGCGCAACGAGGTGTATCGGCGCACGAAGAAGCGCGGTCGCGCGCTGCCCACCGACTTCTCTGCGATGGGGGCACCTGAAATGGCAGCCCCGATTGCTCCCGATGCCGAGGGCGCGGCGATCACCGCCGCCGAGATGGGCGAGCTCATACGCAGCGCGGCGTGTGGGTTGGACGAGCGCGACCAGTTGGTGCTCGAGTTGAGTGTTCGCCAAGGTCTGCAAGGTGCCGACCTGGCGGCGGCGCTCGGCGTCTCCGCCGACCAGAGCTACACGTTGGTGCATCGAATGCGCGATCGCGTCGACCGCAGCATGACCGCGCTGGTCGTTGCGCGCGCCGGCCGCAAGGACTGTCCCGATCTCGCGCAAGTGCTGTACGGATGGGACGGCGAGTTCACCGTGCTCGTGCGCAAGCGCGTCGCCCGCCACATCGAGACCTGCGAGACGTGCGAACGCACACGTCGCAAAGCGGCGCCGCTCGCACTGCTTGGCGCAGCACCCGCATTCGCCGCGCCGCCGGGATTGCGCGATGCGGTGTTGGCCAAGGCTGGGCTCGTCGGTTCCGCTCCGTCACACGCGTACACGTTCGACACCGACGGTGGGTTCCCGCGCATGTTGCGTCCGTTGCGCTTCTCTGGCCTTGTCGCCGGCGCGGCAGCAGCGATCGTGTTGGGTGTCGGCGGCGGCGCGATCGTCGCCGCGAACACTGGCGACGAAGCTGACGCTCCGCTCGCGAGCGAAAGTACATCGACGGTGGTCGAGACATCGTCGTCAACAACTTCGTCGTCGAGCACCTCATCAACGACGTCGACGACGGTTGCGATCGGTTCGATGAGTGTGTCGGCCACCGTCATCGACCTCGGCG
>JAYVVU010000294.1:0-8000 GCA_043786755.1 Actinomycetota bacterium | reverse complement strand
CCGCCGAGTGATTCGTCACACGGGTGTCGCGCCCCGCAAGGGCTGCGCCGCAGAGGGCTGGTGCCATCGGGGGGTTGGCATCGGCCCTCTTCGTTTTTACCCCTAGCGTTGGAGTCCCATTAGCGTCAACGGCACATGGGCCGGCGATTCGACACGATCTCGTTTCTCAGCGACCTCGGTGTCGTCGATGAACATGTCGGCGTCGTGAAGGCAATCGTGCGCGACATGGCACCTCACGTCCAGGTCGTCGATCTCACCCACGACATCGCGCCGTACGACGTGCGCGCTGGCAGTCTTGCCCTTGCACGCGCCGTTACTTATCTGCCGACGGGCGTGATCTTGGCGGTCGTCGACGTTGGCGACCGGCGGTCGATCGCAGTCGAGGTGGCGGGCGGCAAAGGCGTGTTGCTCGGACCCGACAATGGGCTGCTCGCTTCCGCGGTGGCGATGGTCGGCGGCGCTGAGCGAACCGTGGTGCTCGACCGCGAGGAATTTCACCTCGCCAGTCCGGGCGGAACGCTTGTCGTTCGCGATGTATTTGCCCCGATCGCGGCGCAGTTGTGCAACGGCACCGACATTGCCGACCTCGGCACGTTGGTCGACGCCGAGTCGATCCTTCCTGGCATTGTTCCGCTCGCCCGCGACTTTCACGGCGTCGGCAGTGAAGGCCGGCAGGACGCCGAGGGAGCGGGTGTTCACGCCGAGGTGCTATGGATCGATCGCAGCGGCAACTGCCAATTGAACATCGGGCTCGACGACGTTGCGCCGTGGGGTGTGGCCGACGGAACTCGCTTGCTGGTAACCGCCGGTGAACAAACGCGGTCGGTGCTGCGCGTTGCGAGCACCGGGGTATTGGGTCCTGGTGCGGTTGGCTTGCTGCTCGATGGTTCCGGGTTGCTCACGCTCGTGCTCGATCGCCGCTCGGCGGCCGACGAACTGGCTCTTGCCACCGCCGATCAGGTCACGCTGCAGCCCAATCCCGATGGTGCGACCGGTTCGGTCTCTGTCCCCATCGAACTGCGGCGGTAACGTTCCCTGATGCGCCCGGCCACCACGCTCACCCTCGGTCTGCTCTTGGTTGCCATCCTGACGGCCGCCGTCATCTCGCTCGTCAGGCTGTGAACGAGATCGTGATCGGCAAGCGATGACGAACCTGGCGCACATTATCGATGCCCATCCGGCGAATCGTGTTGCCATCATCAGCCGTGGTCGCGAGACGACATACGGCCAACTGCGCGATCAGATCGCGCACGTGCGTGGCGGCCTGCAAGCTTTGGGCGTCGGCAAGGGCGACCGCATTGCACTGTTGTGTGGCAACGGTCGTTACTTCGTCGACTTGTACTTCGCCGCGCTGGGGCTCGGTGCAGTGACGGTGCCGCTTAACCCGGGCAGTCCGGCCCCCGAGATCGAGCGCGAGCTGCGTACCGTCGAAGCCAAAGTGGTCGTGGTCGAACCCGCCGCGGCGCAGGCGTGGTCGCACCTCAAGCGCGACGCACTGCCGAGCATCGAGCACGTCATCTGCACCGAGCCGGGAACGGTCACGGGTGCCGACACTTCGTTCGACGATCTACTCGCTGGCGAGGCGACACCGGTTGTCGATGTCGACCCCGACGATCTCGCCGCGCTGATCTTCACCAGTGGCACGGCGGGTTCGCCCCGCGCCGCCATGCTCAGCCACGGCAACCTGCAAAGCAACCTCGATCAAAGCAGCAGCACCGACGGCATCAAGGCCGCCGATGTTGTCTACGGCGTGCTGCCGCTGTTCCACATCTTCGGCCTCAACGTCGTGATCGGTCTCGGCCTGTCACGCGGAGCCACGTTGGTTTTGGTGCAGCGCTTCGATCCATCCACCGCGCTGGAGACGATCCGCGATCGCAAGGTGACGATCATTCCTGGGGCACCACCGCTGTGGCTCGCGTTCAGCCACATGGACGACATGAATGCGGTTCCGGCCAACAGTTTCGCCTCTGTGCGCTTGGCGCTGACCGGTGCCGCGAAGATGCCCGAGGAAGCACAACGCCGATTGAAGGAACGCTTTGGGTTGACGTTGCTGGAGGGCTACGGGCTCACCGAAGCGTCACCGGTCGTTACCAGCTCGGCTGGCATGGAAGTGAAGGTCGGCTCGGTCGGCAAGGTTCTTGACGGTATTCAGGTTCGCCTTGTTGACGAGGACGGCGACGATGCGTTGCAAGGCGACTCCGGCGAGATCTGGGTGAAGGGTCCGAACGTGTTCCAGGGTTATCTCAACGAACCGGAAGCGACCGCTCGGGTGTTGACCGCCGATGGTTGGCTGCGCACCGGCGATATCGCGATCGTCGACGACGATGGCTACCTCTACCTCGTTGATCGCGCTAAGGACCTGATCATCGTCAGTGGCTTCAACGTGTACCCGGCGGAAGTCGAAGACATCCTGCTCAATCACCCCGACGTGGCCGAGTGCGGCGTGATCGGTGTGCCGCATCCGCACACCGGTGAAGCGGTGAAAGCTTTCGTCGTGCTGCGACCCGGCGCCCGCGCGCACGAGGATTCGCTCGTGTCGTGGTGCCTCGACAACTTGGCGCGTTACAAGTGCCCGTCGAAGATCGTGTTCGTTGACGAGCTACCGCGCAATGTCAGCGGCAAGCTGCTTCGTCGCTCGCTTATCTGAGCTGCTGATCGCGACGAGAAAGCCTGCGAACAGTACGCAGATGCCAATCAGCAAAGTGATCGCGAATGCGCGATCCTTTCCCAAGCGACCAGCCAGCGTGCCGCTCGCGCTGAGAATCAGCGTGCCCGCCGCGATGAAGACGTTGCCGATCAGCAAGCGGCTGCCCGCGCGTCGCGGATGCCAGACACTCCAAACCGCGCCGGCGACGATGACCAAGGCCGCGACACCCGAACCGACCGCGGCGAGCACGCGTGGCGCGACACCGAACACGTCCTTGCCGGTGGGTAGTTCATCGCCGCTCACCGCCGCGCGAGTCGGCGCGAAGAGCACGACTCCGACGGCGAAACCAGAGATGAGTATCAGCCATCCGCGGACACGATCAGCGACGCGCCGCTCGGCCAACAAATAGACCGTGCCCAGCGCCAGCCACGGAACGTTGAGAATCGCACCGGCAAGGTAGAAGACGCGGAATGCGCCGAGTCCCCAACCGACCGACTCGGCCCACCACAGCGCGCCCGCGCCGAGCGCAAACAGTGCGAGCGACACCGTCCACGCCAAGTCGTGCGGGCGGCGGCGTCGCAACCAGCGATCGAGCGTGCTGAGCGCGAATGCGCTGGCCACCAAGGTGGCAGCGGCTGCGAGCGCGGCGTTCATCGGCGGGAGGGTAGCGGGCTTTGTGAACGCGTGCACGAGTGCCTAACGTGAGCAACGGTATGGAGTCCGCGTATGTCGCCTGATCGCAATCGCCGTCGGATCCCCGACGCCACCGTGTCGCGGCTACCGGTGTATCTGCGCATCCTCGGCGAGCAGCGCGATCTCGGTATCGACAGCATCTCCTCGGATCGACTGGCTGAACTCGGCGGCGTCAACGCTGCCAAGGTGCGCAAAGACCTCAGTTACTTGGGCAGTTACGGAACTCGCGGCGTCGGGTACGAGGTCGAGTACCTCATCTTCCAGATCCAGCGCGAGTTGGGCTTGACCCACGATTGGCCGGTCGTCATCGTCGGTGCTGGCAATCTTGGTCAAGCGCTCGCTGGGTATGGCGGCTTTGGCGAGCGTGGGTTTCCCGTTGCTGCCATCGTCGATGTCGATGCCAGCAAGGTCGGCAGCGTGTTGGGCGGAGTCCGTGTGCGTCCCGTCGACGACTTGAAGCAGATCGTTCAGAGCAAGCGCATCAACATCGGCGTGATTGCTACGCCCGCCGGTGCCGCGCAGGACGCAGCCGAGCGACTGGTTGCTGCTGGTGTCACCAGCATCTTGAACTTTGCGCCGATCGTCTTGACGGTGCCCGCAGGAATTGAAGTGCGCAAGGTCGACTTGGCAGTCGAGTTGCAGATCTTGAGTTATTACGAGCAGCGTCGCACCGGCGGTGCGGTGCATGCCGGACCAGCGGCGAGCGCACGATCCGCAAGCGCGGGCTGACTCGGAAATGAGCAGCTAGGTGAGCGCCGCGCAAGGCGTCTTACGCATCGCCACCCGTGGCAGTGCACAGGCACAGGCGCAGGCTGGCGCAGTCGCCGAGGCGTTGGTACAGCGACATCCGGGATTGCTTGTCGAGCTGGTGCTCGTCGAGACGCTCGGTGACAAGCGTGCCGACGTGCCGCTGCACACGATGGGTGGCCAGGGTGTATTCGTGAAGGAAGTGCAGCGCGCCGTACTGAACGGCGATGCCGATGTTGCAGTGCACAGCGCGAAGGATCTGCCGTCATCTGCTGTCGCGGCAGCGCTTGACGGCGGTGCCGGTATTGCGATCGATGACAGCGTCGCCGATTTGCAGATAGCGGCGTTCTGCAAGCGACGCGATCCGCGCGACGCACTTGTCGGCGCCTCGTTGGCCGAGTTGCGCCACGGTGCGACGGTGGCGACAGGTTCGGTGCGGCGCAGCGCGCAGTTGGCGCACGTGCGCCCCGACCTGCAGTTCACCGAACTGCGCGGCAATATCCACACTCGCCTCGGCAAGGTCCCACCCGGCGGTGCGTTGGTAATGGCTGTCGCCGCATTGCAGATCCTCGACCTCACGGATCGCATCGCCGAGTACTTGCCCGTCGATCCGTTCGTGCCATCGCCCGGGCAGGGCTGCGTCGCGGTCGAGTGCCGCGTCGACGACGAATGGGTGGCCGAGTTGTTGGCCGGCATCGACGATGCCCCCAGTCGCGCAGCAGTTGAAGCCGAGCGCGCATTCCTCGCCGAACTCGGCACCGGTTGCTCGTTGCCGGTCGGTGCGTATGTCGACGGTGATCAACTCGTTGGCTTTCTCGCGCGACCGGAGGTCGATCGCGTTCTGATCCGGCGCATCGCATTGCCGTTAGGGGCAACGCGTCTCGACGTTGCTGCGGGTCTGGCTCGCGAGCTACACGCGGAGCTACACAGTTAGTGGAGCCCACTAGTTCAGTGCTGGCCGGTCGCCGCATTGTGGTCACCCGCGCCGCCGAGCAGGCCGACGAGTTGGCCGAGTTGTTGCAGCAAAACGGAGCAATTCCGGTCGTGATTCCGCTGATCGAGATCGAGAGCTCACCGGCGGCACTCGAAGAACTCGCGATGCACGCCGGCAACGACTTCGACTGGCTGATCGTGACATCCCCGAACGGCGCAAATTGTGTGCTCCAGCCCGCGATCCGACTTCCAGAGCGAACCCAGGTCGCAGCGATTGGAACTGCAACAGCCGCTGCTCTGCGGGCTGGCGGCGTCGAAGTGGCGTTCGTCCCCGAGGTGCAATCAGCCGCTGGGTTGTTGGCCGAGTTTCCAGCCGTTGCTCGAAAGGCCTCTGGTCGGGTCTTGATCGTCCAGGCTGCTGACGCAGAACCGACGCTGGCCGCCGGTTTGGCCGCGCAGCACGTGCTGGTGACCGTTGTCGCCCCTTATCGAACCGTCCCCGCCCGGGTCAACGCTGGTCAACAACTGGCCGCATTGTCGGCTGATGCGGTGCTGTTCGCCAGTGGCTCAGCGGCGCGTGCGTGGGCCGACGTTTTCGGTGACTCGACACCACCGGTAGTGGTAGCGATCGGGCCGCAGACCGCAGCCGCCGCGACGGATGCTGGGCTTAAGGTCAGCATCGTCGCTGCCGATCATTCCCTGTCTGGAATGGTCGAGGCGCTTGAGCGCCATCTGTCAAGCCAGCGTTAAGCTCCCGAAACTCTGGTGCAGGAATAATCAAACAACCCATGTCCTCTCGCTTATCGACTCCTCGCCGCCGAGCCCTTCTTCTGGGTTTTGGTGTGCTGCTGACGGCACTGGGAGCAACCCAGGTCGCCGCTGATCGGCGCGCTCCCGCTAAGTCGTTGCCGCAGTTGCCGATGGCGATGGTCGAGTCGGTGCTGTCGCAGACACCCACGGTGTCCGCCGATGGTCGCTGGGTTGTCTTCGCTGGCGTCCGCGAACTCACTGCTGCGGACACGACTCAAGTCGCAGTTGTCCAAGACACGATCTGGTTGAAGGATCGCGAGAACGACGTCCTCATCGATCTCACCCCCAGCAGCGCATCGTTGCGCGTTGGTCGGACTGTGTGGCCTGTGATCAGCGCCGACGGTTGCACGCTTACGGTCGTCACCGAATTGGCGCTCGATCTCTTCCGCGACGACGACCTCGGTGATCGTTGGGATGTTTACCGCTTGCTGCTGCCGCACTGCGATGGCGAGCCGGGCGATTGGGAACTCGTGTCCACCACCGGGTCCGACCGCGTTGCCGGTTCTTCGTTCGACGCAACTGCTGCCGACAATGCGAGCCCGCTCTATCCGCCCGCCGTTTCGGCCGACGGCAACCGAGTTGCGTACACGCACCAATTCGATCCGCTGTTGGCCGACGCGCTGGGCGTGACCGTCGTCGATCTCACACTGGCGATTGGTGAGTTCGGCCGTTCGCAAGCTGTGGCAGGAACACCCGCGGCATCGCCCGACTCGACCTTCCGTTATCGCGGCCAGCGCGAGCCAGCGATCAGCGCCGATGGGTACGTCTTGGCGTTCACTTCCGATGCAGTCTCCGATGCCGCGGTACCCGAGTGGGGAGTCGGCCTCGTTGAGGGTGGCTTCGCTGTCTCCAACGTCTACGTCTGGGATCGCACACCGCTTGTCGATGAACTTGATGCCACCGTCACGCCTGCAGCGGTCAACACGGTCACGGCGATCTCGACGGTTGCAGCGGGTGCGACTGGCGACGCGACAAGCCCGGCATTGTCGGGCAACGGTCGCTTCGTTGCCTTCGTCTCGACAGCAAGCAACTTGATCCCCGGCGCGACGCTGCCGCCATGTGGCGATGTGTGTTTGCCGCAGGTGTATCTCTTCGATCGCGCCGCGACGCCGGGCAACGCGTTGAGCCTGGCGAGTCGCGAGCCGGGCGACCCCGCATCACCGCCGATCGCAGCCGATGGCGGCGCGACGCAACCGTCGTTGAACTACGGCGGCGAAGAGTTGCTGTTCGTCAGTCGCAGTAACAACTTGTTCCCGACACGCAGTCTCAGTGTTGGCGATGCAGGCGACGGCGACATCGTGTTGGCGCTGCCGGGTCTGGGCACGATCGACCGTGTCTCTGTGTTGGCCGATGGCATCGCGCCTGCCCCAGCCGCGAACGCGCATCCGCACATGTCGGCTGTCGGACGCGTCGTTGTGTTCGACACGTTGGCCGGCGCGGTGTACGGCACGCCGCAAGTTGGCCGTCAGGTCGCGATTGTCGATCACACACCGAACCTGGTGCTCGCCGATCTCGATGTTGGCACCGTCGCCGTGTGGTTCCCCGGACCCGAATGGTTCCTGGTGTTGTCGAATAGCGGCCCGTCTTCGTTCCTGCCCGCAACCGCGACCGTCGATAACGAAGACTTTCTAATCAGCGGCGGCAGCTGCCTCGAAACTAGCGCAGCGGTGGCACCTGGTGCGTCGTGCACCATCAAGCTGATGTTGTTGCCGAGTGTTGCGGGTGAGCGCAAAGCGACGCTGACGGTCAGCGAAGACGGTTTCAACGCAGTGTCGATCTCCGCGCAACTCACTGGTCGTGGCGGCGAACCATCGCTCGCACCGTCGCCTGCTGGTGGCTACGCAGGTTCCGTCTTGGTTGGCTCTTCGAGCGCCGAGCCACTCTCGTTCCAGATGGGCAACGTCGCTTTTGGCTCGGTGAAGGTGAAGTCGATTTCGATTCAAGGTTCCAACCCCGACGACTTCCACGTCACGCTCGATAAGTGCTCGGGCACAACGCTTGGCGCGGGCGCGACATCGTGCGACGTGCAAGTGACGTTCACACCGACCGACGGTGGGCGACGTTCCGCGCAGGCTGTCGTGACTACTCGCGATGGTGGCTACGCAACGATGCTGCTGAGCGGCGATGGTTTCTACGATCCGATGTTGGCCGTCAGCAAGGCCACCGTTCC
>JAYVVU010000293.1:0-8001 GCA_043786755.1 Actinomycetota bacterium | reverse complement strand
GAAAACATGAGCACGTTCACCGACAACCACGGCGAGACACACGCATTGTTCGGCGAAGGCGGCGGGCAAGCACTCGCCGACGAGATCGGCGTGCCGCTACTCGGTCGCATTCCGCTCGAAGCAGCGGTCTCCAACGGTGGCGACGCCGGCACACCCGTGTCGCTCGCCGGCACCGGTCTTGCCGCGAAGGAGTTCCGCGCGATCGCGCAACGCATCGTCGAAGAAGTTGCGCCGCCGACCAACATGGCCGGCTGCAGTGCCCGCATGCTGAACCTCGCCGCCGCAGCCCTAGACGCCCACGACGCCACGACCAAGTAGTCGAGGGTTTCCTCCCGCACCGGGTGCGTCGAGGGTTTCCTCCCCGCTAGCAGGGAGGAAACCCTCCACTCAGTCGTCGAAGGTGTCGTAGTCGGGGTCGCCGGGCATAGTGAAGGCGACCACCTTGCCCCTCTCGTCGACGCGGACCTTCGGCAACACCAACGGCGGAGTGCCGATCGCCCATGACGCCTTCATCGCGTCGGCAACGGTCGCGTGAGGAACGAGGAAGCGCAGGTTCGCGATCGTGGGCGGCATCAGTCGCAGTTCGTGCGCGTCGTTGCGTGCGAGCGCATCGGCCGGACGGACCCACATACTGGCGACTGTCTCGTTGTCGTCGTGGTGCGAGGTCTGTCCTGCCGGATGGGCAACAACGAAGAAGCGGGTGTCGAATCGGCGCGCCGCTTCGCCTTTGGGCGTGATCCAGTGACTCACCCACGGCAGCGCATCGGTCGCTAGGCGCAGCCCGTGCTCGGCGGCAAGCGCACGCATGTCGACGGTTCCGTCGTACACACCTTCGCGATGAGCCAGCGCGGGATGCCCGTCGTGCACCATCTCGCCGTTCGCATCGACTGCGAGCAGTACGCCGGCTTCTTCGTAGCACTCGCGAATCGCGGCGACTCGAAAGGCCTCATCGCCCTCGCCGTCGGCGGGGTCGACCTTTCCTCCGGGGAATACGTACATACCGCTGGCGAACACCGCCGTGTTCGTGCGCTTCAGCACGAACACCTCCGGACCCTCCGGTGTGTCACGCAGCAGCATCACGGTCGCTGCGGGTCGGATGGGCACCTCGGTCTCGGACATACGCGGCACGGTAGCCTGCAAAGCGTGCTGGTATGGATGGATCTCGAGATGACTGGGCTCGACCCGGGCACCAACGTGATCGTCGAAATCGCCACCATCGTCACCGACGACGAGTTGAACGTCATCGCCGAAGGCCCCGACCTAGTGGTGCACCAGGACGAAGCTGCACTTGCGGCGATGGACCCAGTCGTCGTCGAGATGCACACCAAGAGCGGGCTACTCAACGAGATCCGTGCGTCAACGATCTCGCTCGCGGACGCCGGTGCGCAGACGCTTGCGTTCATCAAGGCGCACGTTCCGGAAGGCACGAAGGTGCCGCTGTGCGGCAACTCGATCGGGATGGACCGCCGCTTCCTCGCTGCCTACCTGCCCGAGATCGAGAATTTCCTGCACTACCGCAGCGTCGATGTCAGCAGCATCAAAGAGCTCGTGCGCCGCTGGTATCCGCAGCTCGGCAACGGCCACAACAACAAGACCGGCACGCACCGAGCGCTCGACGACATCCGCGAGAGCATTGCGGAGCTTCGCTTCTATCGCGAGCGAGTGTTTCTGCCACCGCCGGCCGCACCGACAATTGCCGAAGTCGTCGATTAATTAAGTTGACGGAGCGCCAAGAACGTGGTTTCCTTGGCCCTTCTTCACTTCACCGAACGACCCAGCCCAGCAAGCCCAACTAGGGGACTAGACCGATGAGACAGCTTCTCGCCGCACCGCAAATGCCCGCCGTGGCATACGCGCGCGTCCGTTGCGCGTTTGGGCTCGGCATTGCCGGAAACCTTGATTTCTCGGCAGGCAAGTCGACGACTGCCACCAATTTCTCCGCCCGACGCCTCGGGATGCGAACGACGTAACACCAAGTCGTAAGCAGCCACCGAGGCCGTCGGGATCGCAAGATCCCGGCGGCCTTTCTGATTTTTCCCAGTATCCGCAAGTGCACAGAAATGGAACTCAGGACCATGTACACCCTGAACACCGACAACCCGAACACCGACACCCTGAACACCGACACCCTGAACGACCTCGACGTCCAGACCACCTTCGACGAGCTCGTCGAGCCGATGGCCGTGCGCGTGGCACGGCCGCGCTGCGCCGACGGTCACGGCACGCTGACCCACTTGTTCTTCTCGGAGAACCACGTGGACACTGCTCGCGCGAAGGCGATCTGCAGCAAGTGCAAGCTCGCTGAGGATTGCCTGGCGGGCGCGGTCGAGCGCGCCGAGCCGTGGGGTGTGTGGGGTGGCGAGTTGATCGAGAACGGTCGCATCGTCGCCAGCAAGCGCCCTCGCGGTCGGCCGCCTAAGCACCCGCGGCCGTTAGTGGTCATCGACGAGGTACCCATCCCCCCACACCTCGTCGCGTGAGAGGAAGCTCCGGGTAGGCGTGTGAGCGCCTACCCGGAGCTGGTCGGACGCTGGAACTTGCGAGTGGCGACGACTAGGACTCGAGCATTTCTTCGATCGATGCGAGCACGGTGGATTGCTCCGCCGCCGAGAGGTCTTCAAACCTCATGAAGCTGATGAGATCGGGAGGGTAAATGGCGACTCTCGAGGCTTCTGCACGGAATCGGGGCCAATCACCTTCGTAGGAGATGCCATCTCCGCAGACCTGAGTTCGCTCGTCATTCACCGTGGACGGGTCATCCACGAACACGCGAAGAATTACTCGCTCGTCCTCAGACACGCGGTAGCAATCGCGCATCGAACGCTTGAACGTTTCGGTCATGTCGGATGTGAGCGCGGACGCAAGCTCACCTGGCAGGACCTCGACCGGAATTCCTATCTTGAACCTGTCCGCCACACCAACGGACGCCCCATCGACGATGACGATGCGCGATTCCATGTCGATGGTGAAGCTCGACGACGAGGCGCTCAGCAGTCGACCACTTTCGTCCGACTTGAGGGTGACCGCGTTGTCACCGTTGTCAATCTCAGCAACCTTCGCGACGATCAGCGTGATCGTCCCCTCGTCGCCCGGCCGAAGGTCCCCGCGACAGGTCCGAATAACGGCACCCCCAAGCCCGACAACAAACAGGACGGCGAACGTTCGAAAGGCGTACGTCAGGAGGCGTGTCACGGGTAGTCCCAATCAACTCTCACACAGGATTGGCCGCACCGTACTCCGAAAGGGCGCTCGCCTGGGTCGACGTCAGCGTCGCAGGTAGCTTGTCGTTGTGAAGACGATGACCAAATTTCGACTGTGGACTTTTGGCGTCGCAATTCTCATTGCCGTTGGCGCTGGGTGGGCCGCCTCTCGTTCTAACAACGACGACGCTGACACGGCCATCCTTGATACGCGGGTCACGTTCGAGCAGCCGAGCATTGAGACAAACGGCTCAGTCACGGGCGATCCACTTCCCGATGCGACCGTGCAGAACCTCGCCGGCGACGACATCTCAATCGCTTCACTCATTGGGCAGCCGATGGTGATCAACGTTTGGTACAGCACTTGTGTCCCGTGCAAGAAGGAATTGCCAGCCTTCGCCGCCGTCTACACGCAATACGGCGACCGCGTGCGCTTCGTTGGCATCGACGCCTTGCCCGCCAACGAACATGAGGAAGCCTTCGCCCGCGATAAAGGCGTCCAGTACGAACTGCTCTACGACGGCGATGGTGAGTTCGTCAACGGCGTCGGCGTCGCCGCCTTCCCCGTCACGCTGTTCGTCGACGCGAGCGGCCGCATTGTCCGTCAGACCGGGCAACTAAATGAGGCGGAACTGATCGCCTTCATCGAGAGCGACCTGCTGTGAACCTGTCGCTCAGTTTCATTCGCGGGTTGCTGGCCTCGATCAACCCATGCGGCTTCGTGCTGCTGCCCACCTACCTGATGTATTTCCTCGGGGTGAGCGCGACTGACTCAGAAGCTCAGCGAGCACCGATTACGCGTGCGCTCCTCGTCGGCTCGTCTGTCTCCGCCGGCTTCTTTGCCGTGTTCTTCGTTATCGGAGCAGCAACGCAGTATTGGACGCGCGCGTTGCTCGAAAACGCCAAGTACGCCACGCTTGTGATCGGTCTGCTTTTCGTGGTTTTGGGAATCGCGATTCTGTTCGGATTCAAGTTGCCGGTAGCGACGCCACGCGTCGACATTGGCGAGCGCGCTCAGACGTTGCGGGCGATGTTTCTTTACGGAGTCGCCTACGCCGTTGCGTCGATCGGCTGCACCCTGCCGCTTTTCATCGGCACTCTCTTCCAGACCGGCGAACGCAAAGGTTATTGGGCTGGCGTGGCAAACGTAGTCATGTATGCCGCTGGTATGGCGCTCGTCGTCATCTCGTTGACCGTTGCCTTGGCCACAGCCAACAAGGGTTTCGTGAGTTGGTTGCGCGCCAAGATGCAGTACGTCGAAATGGTCTCCGGCGCGTTTGTGTTCCTGTCCGGTCTCTACCTGCTGTGGTACTTCTGGAAGAGCGATGCTCTGGGCAGAGATCCTCTGACGAACGCCGTCGAGAACATGCAACAAGACGTTGGGGCGTGGCTCAACGACAACTGGCAGGTTGCCGCTTGGGTGTTGGGCGGAGTCGTTGCAATTGGTGTGGCTTACGCCCTACTGCGCGAGCGCACCAGACGGCAGCCTGCCGAATGACGAGTGGTACGCCCTTTCGCGAGCTACTCGACAGCGAAGGCGTGCGCGAAGTTTGCGAGTTACGCGGGCGGTTGGGATTCATGGCGTACCACGGCGGCTCGCTGGAAGCCCTGACCGACGTCGTCGCTGCGCGCGCAGCCGAACGCAGTGGCGCCAGCTACTACGGCGTTCTGCAGCCAGCCGATCTCAACTGGCACATCCCATCGCACCTCGTTGCCGCCGCTGAGTCGGACGTGCTGACCGGCTTCTTAGAACACGTCGACGCGGTTATCACGATCCACGGCTACGGCCGTCACGGCTACTGGACGACGCTCCTGCTCGGCGGGCAGAACCGCGCATTGGCAGAGCACGTGGCCACACACCTACGCCCGCAACTGCCCGACTATCGCATCGAGACCGACGTCGATGCCATGCCGAGCGAACTGCGCGGACTTCACGTGCGCAACCCGGTCAACCTGCCGCGTCAGCAGGGCGTGCAGGTCGAACTACCGCCTCGTGTGCGGGGCGCTAGCCCGATCTGGAAGGACTGGGCCGGGCCGGGTCTTGTTCCTCACGCAGAGGCGCTGATCGATGCCCTCGTCGACGCTGCGACGACATGGCCGCTCACCGCACGGCTTAAGGAGCCAGCCGATTGAGCTGCCAGCCGGCGTCGGAGCCTGTGTAGCGAATGCGATCATGCAGACGGCTCGGACGGCCTTGCCAAAATTCGAACAAGTGCGGCTGCAGTAACCAGCCGCCCCAGAACGTCGGGCGCGCAATGACCCCATCGCCGAACGTCGCGCCCATCTGCTCGACGCGCTGTTCCAGCCACCGCCGATCCGGGATTGGCTGCGACTGCGGCGACGACCATGCGCCAATCTGCGATTCGCGTGGACGGGAAGCGAAGTATTCGTCACTCTCGTCTTCGGGCAACCGGCGAACCGTGCCGACCACCCGTACCTGTCGATGCAGTTGCAGCCACGTGAACAACATTGACGCACGGCCCGACTCGGCGAGTTGCTGACTCTTCGCCGATTCGTAGTTCGTGAAGAACGAGAAGCCTCGGTCATCGGCGCCGCGCACCAACAGATATCGCGACTGCGGCCAGCCGTCCGCGTCAATGGTCGACAACACGAACGCATTTGGCTCTGTGCAGTTGGCCGCGGAGGCGCCCGCGTACCACGCCTTCCACTGCAACATCGGCACCGCGTCAACGTCGGCAATGTCCAGCCCTGCGGTCTCGTAATCCTTCCGACGCGACGAGAGCTCGTCGCTCATTTCGGACGAATGACCGTGAGGCCACGCATGTACGGGTGCAACGCTTCCGGAATCGCGACCGAGCCGTCGGCATTTCGGAAGTTCTCGAGAATCGCCGCCCACACGCGCGGCACCGCGAGCGCCGACCCGTTCAGCGTGTTGGCTACTTGAGTGCCCTTCTCGCCCGCCTTACGGAAGCGAATGTCGGCGCGCCGCGCCTGGTAATCGCTGAACCAACTCACCGAGCTGACCTCAAGCCAGTTGTCGCAACCTGGCGCGTATACCTCGATATCGAAGCTGCGGTGATGGCTCTGGCCCATGTCGCCGGTACAGATCTCGATGATGCGATAGGGCAGACCGAGGCCACTGATCAACTTCTCGGCGCGATCACGTAGCTCGAGCAACAGGCCGGGCGATTGGTCCGGTGTCGACACCGCGAGAATCTCGACCTTGTCGAACTCGTGCACGCGCAACATGCCGCGCGTGTCGCGACCTGCCGAGCCGGCCTCGCGGCGATAGCACGGGGAGTACGCCATCATCCGAATCGGCAGCTGCGCCTCGTCGAGGATCTCGCCTGCGTACAGCGACGTCAACGGCACCTCCGCGGTCGGTATGCACCACAAGTCGTCGCGCTCGATCGCATACGCGTCGTCGGCGAACTTCGGTAGCTGACCAGTCGCCGTCAAGGTCGCGGTCGTGACAAGCGAGGGTGGGCGAATCTCTTCAAACGCGTCGGCATTCGAGTCGAGCGCGTACTGACACAGCGCCCGCGACAGCGTCGCGCCGGCCCCGCGCTGCATGTTGAACATCGCGCCGCTGATCTTCGTGGCCCGCTCGCCGTCCAAGATGCCCAGCGCGGCGGCCGTATCCCAGTGAGGGATCCGCTGGTGATCTGGGAACGACTCTGGAACGAATGGGCCCTTGATCACTGGGTTGTCCGCATCGCTGACGCCGTCGGGTGCTTCCGCATTCGGAAGGTTCGGAATTCGCAGCAGCAGCTCGTGTAGCTCGCCCTGCACACCATCGAGATCGTCGGCCAGCGCCTTCTCTTGCTCGCCCAACGACCGGCTCTGCGCTTGCAGTGCTTCGGCGGCGGCCGTGTCGCCGTCGCGGCGCTTAGTAGCTACTTGCTTGGAGACCTCGTTGACCTCGGCTCGCAGCGCATCGCGCTTGGCCTGAATCGAGCGCACCTGTACGTCGACCTCGATCGCACGGTCGAGCTGAGCCAGCACTTCCGGTGCGTGCCGGCGCGTGAGCGCACCACGCACGCCGTCAGGGTCGGTGCGCAGAAGTCGGACGTCGATCACGACGTCACGTTACCCGAGGCGTTTGCGTCAAGACCTTTCGATTCAGGCCCGACAAGGAGCCGATCACAGCCCGACAGGCTTTACGTAAAGCGATGGGGGGCGGCGCGGCGATACGTGTTCTCTTCCTGCCAGCCTCTTGCGAAGCGACGGAAGAACATGAAGATCACGATCGACCACAGGTACATGCCGCCAGCCAACTTCATGATCGCGCCGGCCAGTTGCTGATCCTCGGTGACGCTAATGCCCCATACACGCACCGGCTGATGGCCGTAGTGCGAGTAGACGGCGCCCTCGGCAAAGGTCAGCCACGCCGCCGGCACCGTCGGCACCACGCTTTGCAAGAACAGGTAGATCATCTTGCCGCCGTAGCCCATGTGGAGTTCCTTGAACGGACCGACGACGGGCATCCACATCAGCACGGCCGACAACACCACCAGCAGGTGCACGGCGTAGTGCAACGCGCCGTTGGTCGTCGACGCGTTCACAACACCGGGTATATGCGTGATCATCACGATCACGTTGAATGCAATGCCGGCGATGACCGGCCGGGCGGCAAAGCAGACGGCCCGATACAACCGGCCCTGGCCGACCAGCACACGCAGCAACCACTCAGGGATCGCCAGCAGCACCAGCGGCGGCATCAGGTAGCTGAGCATCATGTGTTGCAACATGTGCACGCTGTAGAGGTACTCCTCGCCGATCTGGTGGATCGGCCAGGTGCTCGCCGCGAACAGCAGCATCATGGCACCGGCGAAGCAGA
>JAYVVU010000292.1:0-3479 GCA_043786755.1 Actinomycetota bacterium | reverse complement strand
TGCTGACGTGCATCAGCGTGTTCGACTGATGTGCAATCGCAGCCGAGACCGCCGGATGCGAATGACCGAGCGCGACGACGGCAAGTCCACCGAGGAAGTCGAGATAGCGCTTACCGGCGGTGTCCCACAGATCGGTGCCCGAGCCGCGCACGAACGTGACTGGTGCCGGCGCGAGGAACGGCATGAACGGCGATTGATCGGTCATCGCACAACCGTGCCGATCAACTTATTCGTTAGTAGCGCTTGCAGAGCGTGCGGTACGCGGCCGTCGAGAATGTGCGCCTGCTCGACGCCGGCGCGCACCGCATCGATACAGCTCTGCACCTTTGGGATCATGCCGGTTCCTATCGAGCCGTCAGCAAGCATCGCTTCCAGATCGTCGGCAGTTGTCTCACGGATCAGGCTGGCTGCGTCGCTGACGACACGGCGGAGCCCTTCAATGTCGGTGAGGTACACCAGGCGCTGCGCACCGATAGCCGCAGCGATGGCCCCCGCAACCGTGTCGGCGTTGATGTTGTAGGTCTGGCCAGCGGCGTCGTTGCCCAATGGCGCGACGACGGGAATCAATCCTCGTACAACTAGACCGTGCAGTGCACCTGCGTCGACCGCCGCGACATCGCCGACGAAACCCAACTCGGGGTCGCGAATGGTGGCGACCACCACCGCTTCACCGCTCACACCGACCGCCACCGGCGCGTGCGCGTTGATCGCAGCTACAAGCTGCGGGTTGACCTGCCCCATCAGCGCAGTACGCACGATGTCGATCGTCTCCGCGTCGGTCACGCGCAACCCGTTGCAAAACTCGGGCACCTTGCCGCGCTCTTCCATCAGCTGACTGATCTGCGGGCCGCCACCGTGAACAACCAAAGGCTGCATTCCATCGCGATGCATCTGCACGACATCGAACGCGAACTGTTCCATCGCGTCGCTCTCGGTCGCACCGGCCAGCGCACTCCCTCCGTACTTCACCACGACACTCATGGGTAGAGCCCGACCTGTGCCAAGCCGTCAGTTTCAGGCAGTCCGAGCGCGACGTTGGCTGATTGCACGGCACCGCCGGATGCACCTTTGGTGAGGTTGTCAATCGCGCATAAGGCGATGACGGTGCCGGTGCGTTCGTCGAAGCGCGCGCTCACGTGTGCGACGTTGCTGCTGAGCACCGCCTTAGTCGAGGGCGACGCGTCGGAGACAACGACGAACGGTTCATCGCTGTAGAAGCCGGACAGCGCGTCGAGCAATTTCGCAGTCGACGTAGCACCGGCCGGGCGCGCGTAACACGTTGCGAGCAGGCCACGGCTGAGCGGCGCGAGGTGCGGCGTAAAGAGCACCTGCGCGCCCACCTCCTGCTCGATCTCCGGTGTGTGCCGATGGTCGAGTAGTCCGTACGCGGTCACATCGCTGTCGGCCGAGCAGAACATCGATCCGTTCTTCAGTGCACGCCCCGCACCGCTGATGCCGGTAATGCTGTCGACAACAATCCCCGACTTGTCGATCAATCCCGCGCGCACCAATGGCGCCAACGCGAGTGTGGCGGCAGTGACGTGACAGCCAGGCGTCGCGATCAGCGACGCCCCACGCAATTCGTCGCGATGCAGCTCTGGCAACCCGAACACAGCAGATGACAGCAGCTCGGGTTGGTCGTGAGTGAAGCCGTACCACTGCGGGTACAGCGAGGCATCCTTCAACCGGAACGCGGCCGATAGATCAACGACGCAGCCGACCTTGCCAACGAGCTGCGGCACCAGCGCCATGCTCGCCTCATGCGGCAAGCCGACGAAGACAACGTCGAGCCCGGCGAGCCGCTGCGGCTGGAACTCCTCAAACATCAGCGTCGGGTAATGCGCCGCCAGGCTGGGGTATACGTCCGCCGACCTGCTGCCAGCTTGCGTGTCGCCCGTCGCGTACGCAACTCGAAACGTTGGGTGCTGGGCGCACAACCGCAGCAGTTCAGCTCCGGTGTAGCCAGAAGCCCCGATGATTCCAATATCCGCCATATCGCATGATCATACGGTTTCCCGCATGATCATGCAACTGGCAAACCTTTGGACAATCTAGGACTCGAAGACGACGTTGACGTTCTGAATGCCCAGCGCCTTCAACAGCGTGTACAGCATCAACTTCGTGTTGTCCTCCGCGCGCTGCAGCAAGTCGGTCTCGAGCGCGGCCTCTTCCATCTTGTCGGCGGCCGTGTTGTAGAGATCGCGCTCGCTGGTCGGGTTATCACTGAAGAACCCGCCAATGCGGTTGAAGAGGCCACGATCGCGGTTCATCACATGGCTTTGCTCGGTGTCGATGACTGCGTCCATCAGCGTCGGGGCCGGCAGCGTGATGGTCACGCTGCTGCGATCAGCGCTCTGAACAAGCGCTGTACTGGGGAGATTGGTGAAGTCGACAACCGCGTCAACAGTGCCAATGGCCACGAACTGCACCCGCTCGCCGGCGATGAACGAAGGCAGCCACTGGACGTCGTCTTCCTCGTCGACAGTGACTTCAAATTGAGCCTGGGCAGCGTGGTAGTCGGCCAGATCGCGCAGATCCAACAGGATCGGCGGCGGCGAATGGTCGACCTTTTCGGTCGAAAATGGGGTTCCGAACAGGCTGAAACCCACGGAAACGGCGGCGACCAGCAGCGCGGCAATGACGAGCACGCCGACGACGAGTCCGGGGAAGCGACTTCGGTTGTTGTTTTGGTTTTTCATGAGCATTTCGCTTGATCCTTTCCTAACAAACCACACAGAGACGCTGACGCGCCACAATGATGAGGTGAGTCGCCCAATTCTACCGCCCCTGAGCCAAACGAGGGGTCGACTACTAGTGGCTACCCCTCCGCTGGCCGACCCAAACTTTGACCGCACTGTCGTCTACATGCTGGAACACACTGATGCCGGCGCCGTTGGAGTGGTGCTGAACCGCCCCCTCTATGAGCCAATCCCCGATCAACTGCACCCCTGGGAGCGCTTGCTCAGCGAGCCGGCCACCCTGCATCAGGGTGGCCCGGTCGACGACTCTGCGCTGATCGCTATCGCCCAACTAGACGGCCCGATCGATGGAGCATGGAGCTTGGTGGCCGATGGCATGGGGTCGATCGACTTGATGCTCGATCCCGACGAGGTGGCCAGGAACGTCACGGCGCTGCGCGTGTTCCAGGGCTACAGCGGATGGGGTCCACAACAGCTCGATGAGGAACTCGCGGCCGGGGCGTGGGTGGTATTGCCGGCCGAACCCGTCGACGTGTTCGGCCCGCACCCGGACTCGCTGTGGCGCGACGTGCTGCGTCGCCAGGGTGGTCGAGTCGCCTGGTTGGCCAACGCCCCCGATGACCTCAGCGCCAACTAACGCGCAGTACTGGCTTGTGTCGCGGCCGGACCGGATCACAACGAGGTGTGATGTCGCGGGACATCGCTGACAGGGGTGTCGCGAGACATCGCTGACACTTGTGCTGATTCTGTCATTGATTGCGTTGGACGGGGTAGTGCTTC
>JAYVVU010000291.1:0-3500 GCA_043786755.1 Actinomycetota bacterium | reverse complement strand
AAGGTGTGCGCATCGACGATCCATCGGCGGACGTCGAGGGAGTGCATGTTCCGGCCGGCATTCCTCATCCACTGACCGAGGCAGAGGTCGATCGCCTGCTGTCAGTCGTCGTCGGTACCGACCCCGCGTCGTTGCGCGACCGAGCGCTGCTGGAACTGCTCTACGCCACAGGAGCGCGGATCAGTGAAGTGTGCGGGCTCTCGCTCGCCGATTTCGACTGGGAGAACAGACTCGTGCGGGTGTTCGGTAAGGGAGCAAAGGAACGAGTAGTGCCCTTCGGCCGCGCCGCGCAGGGTGCCATCGAGACGTGGCTGACTTCTGGACGAGTGCACATGATTCCGGCTCGCTGGGCGCGCCGCGGCGACGAGGAAGCAGTCTTCTTGAACACGCGCGGTGCCCGCCTGTCGCGGCAGTCGGCGTGGGCGGTAGTTAAGAAGTACGGCGAGCTGGTGGGGGTGGGGGAGAAGTTGTCGCCGCACGTGCTGCGCCACTCGTGTGCCACGCACTTGCTCGATCACGGTGCGGATCTGCGCATCGTGCAAGAGCTGTTGGGGCACGCCTCCATCTCAACAACACAGGTGTATACCAAGGTCAGTCAAGAACGTTTGTGGAATGTGTACCGCCAAGCACACCCGCGTGCGGAGTCGCGTTGAGCGCGCTCGAACACATCGCGCACTTGGTGCGTCGATTCGTTGGCTCGCTCTCGCCGCGCGAACCAACCGCTAGCGACGCCTCCTGGGCGCGTAGTCACCTGTTGCCTAGCGAAGCAGCGCTGTGGGAGCAGATGACTGTGCAGGATCGGCGCCACTCGCTGTTGGTTGCGCGTCGATTCGCGACACTTGTCGGGCAGCCCACGCGCACGCAACTGGCAGCTGGGCTGCTGCACGACGTCGGGAAGTCGCAGAGCCAACTCGGCACGCTTGGACGCGTTGTCGCGACCGTCGTCGGACCGCGCACGAAACGCTTTCGCCGCTACCACGATCACGAACGTTTGGGCAGCGAGATGTTGCGCACGGCGGGCTCCGACCCCGAGACGTTGTCGCTCATCGATGGCACCGACCGCCTGTCGGAAGTGCTGCGACAGGCAGACAACGTCTAGCGCTAGGCGGGGAGCAGTCCTACAGCCGCTTGCGCTCTCGCCAGGGTGGCAGCCGCAATGGTGCGCGCCTTGCCTGCACCAGTGCGCAGCAACGCTTGCAGTTCGGCGCGGTCGCCCATCAGCTCGTGATAGCGAACCTGAATCGGACGCAGCAACTCGACGACGGCCTCGCCGGCGTCGGTTTTCAACGGCCCGTATTGCGAGTAACGGGTCGCCAGTGTTTCGGCTGGTTCGCCCGTGCACGCGGCCAGAATCTCGAGCAGGTTGGTGATACCCGGCTTGTTGGCACGGTCGACGCGCACCTCGCCGTCGCTGTCGGTGATTGCTCGCTTGAACTTCTTCACGATCTCGTTTGGATCGTCGAGCATGTTGATCAGGCCGGAGTCGGTGCCGGCCGTCTTGGACATCTTTGAGGTCGGATCCTGCAGGTCCATGACGCGTGCGCCCGCCTTCGGGGTCACTGCTTTGGGGATCACAAACGTGTCGCCGAAGCGATGGTTGAAACGCATCGCAATGTCGCGCGTGATTTCGACGTGTTGCCGTTGGTCTTCTCCGACGGGAACCTCTTCGGTGTCGTACAACAAGATGTCGGCGGCCTGTAGCGCCGGATAGGTGAACAGGCCAGCAGAAATAAATTCGGCCTCACGCTTGGCTGACTTGTCTTTGAATTGGGTCATGCGACTGAGCTCGCCGTAGCTCACTGTGCATTCCATCATCCAGCTCAACTGGCTGTGCTCGGTGACGTGGCTTTGTACGAAGACAGTGGCGAGCTTGGGGTCCAGTCCGATTGCGAACAGCATCGCGGCCAATTTCAGCGTCGCCTGACCGACCACGTCGGGCGTCTCGGTGACCGTTAGGGCATGCAGGTCGACAATGCCGTGGAAGGCATCGCGTTTCCCGCCAACGACAGAATGCTGCCCGTCGACCCACACGCGTAGCGCTCCCAGGTAATTTCCGAGGTGAACCTCGCCTGTGGGCTGGATGCAGGAAAGTACGCGTGTCACGGCGCCACGTTACCCGCGAGGTTGTGGGGCCGCCGGGTACGATCGCGGGCGATGACCGTCGATGTCAACACGCCCGTGTACGAGGGTCCTTTCGATCTGCTGTTGCATCTGATCTTGCGCGAGCAGGTCGACATCTACGAGGTCTCGTTAAGTGGCATCGTCGATGCCTACTTGCACGAGATCGAACTGATGCAGTCGCTCGACCTCGACATGGCGACCGAGTTCCTGCTGATCGCGTCGACGTTGGTCGAGCTGAAGGCGCGTCGATTGCTGCCCGGTCGCGACGACATCGATCTCGACGACGAGTTGGCGCTGTGGGAGGAACGCGACCTGCTGTTGGCGCGTCTGCTGGAATGCAAGACGTTCAAGGATGTCGCCGGAGTGTTCGCGCGCCTCGCCGACGATGCCGATCGCTCGTTCCCGCGCGACGTTGGGGCCGACGAACGCTTCGCCGAGCTGATGCCCGACTTGATGGAGGGTGTGACGCCTCAGCGGTTGGCTCGGGCTTACGTAAAGGCGATTACTCCCAAGGTCGTTCCGCGCGTCGATCTGTTCCACGTCGCGGCCATCAACTTCAGCGTCGCCGACGCCGTTGTCGAGTTGCTTGACGAGCTGCCCAGGGCCGGTCGCATCTCGTTTCGCCGATTGACGACTGGGCTCGTTGAGCGCTTGGAAGTCATCGTCCGCTTCTTGGCGCTGCTGGAACTGTTCAAGCAGGGACTCATCGAACTCGAACAAACCGAGTCGTTCGGCGATATCGAAGTCGTGTGGGTCGGTACCGCGGCAAATCCAATTCTCATTGACGATTACGAAGGATGAATCAGCTGATGCCCGACGAACCGGTGCCACCGCGCAATGTTCCGCTCGACGCAGAAACCATGCGTGCGATCGAAGCGATTGTGCTCGTTGCCGTCGAGCCGGTGCCGACCGAGCAACTGGCGCAGCTGCTTGAACAGTCGATTGTCGTCATCGATCGCTTGTGCTCAGAATTGGCCACGCGCTACTCGGATGCTGGGCACGGCTTTCAACTGGTCAAGGTCGCTGGTGGCTACCGCTACCAAACGCATCCCGATCTGTCGCCGTACGTCGAGCGCTTCCTGCTCGATGGCCAGCGGGCGCGCATGAGTGGCGCAGCACTCGAGACGCTGGCGATCGTCGCTTACAAGCAACCATTGTCGCGCGCGCAGATTGCGAGTATTCGCGGCGTCGATCCCGATGCCGTGTTGCGCACGCTGCAGGCACGCGGTTACGTCACCGAAGTTGCGCGCGATTCGGGCCCTGGTCAAGCGGTGTTGTTCGGTACCACTGGCATGTTCCTCGAGAAGTTGGGAATCAACGCGCTCTCCGATCTGCCGCCGATCGCCGAGTTCGTACCTGGCGCGGATGTAGTGGAAGCG
>JAYVVU010000290.1:0-3505 GCA_043786755.1 Actinomycetota bacterium | reverse complement strand
TCACCGAGATTGTCGCGGTCGTGCTCGACGATTCAGATCGTGTCGTACCGCGCTCGTTCGAACGTCCGACGACGTGGCTGCGGCTACTGCACTATCCGCCGCAGCCGCCGGCAACTCCCGAAGATGTGTATGGCTCGGCACCACACACCGACTTTGGGTTCATCACACTGCTCGCGCAGGACGACATCGGCGGTCTGCAGGTTCAATCCCCTGAAGGGCAATGGCTCGACGCGCCCCCGCGCGCTGGAACCTTCGTGATGAACGTCGGCCAGATGCTGCATCAGTGGAGCAACGGCATCCTGCGTGCGACACCGCACCGCGTGATCAACCGATCGGGCCGCGAGCGTTACTCAGTTCCGTTCTTTTACGACCCCAACGTCGCAACAACGATTGGCCCGCTACCGAGTTGCACGACCGCCGACAATCCACTGCGCTTCGAGCCAATCGTGTTTGGCGAATACCTGCGCGCCGAGCTGCAAGCGGGCTACCAACGCCACGCCACAACCAGTGAGAGTCCAGGTCGTTCAGTCTGAGAGGTTCTGCCGAATGTCGGCGAGGTGATGTTCAGTTTCATGAACGGCCTGGCGACCCATCCAGAGCAAAGTGCGCGGTACGGGGTCGGGGAAGCCGTATTGCACGGTGCGCAGCAGTGCATCTGGCGAAATCGCGTCAAAGAGACGGCTGAGCATCGCCGCTGCGGAAATCAGCTCATCCGTGACTGCTTCCACCGAGTCCGTTCTGTAGAGCCCGAGATCGATCCGCTCGTCGCGATAGAGCGGCTTGAAACCGGGGTTATCTTCCACCAGTCCGAGCACCAGTCGATCTCGGATGGTCAACAGGACGTCGCGCACATGTGCCGCGTACTCCAGCGCTGACCAGCGATCGATCGAGGGCCGACGAACGACAAGCGCCGGTTCGATGCACAACTGATCAGCGATTGAATCGGCACCTAACGTGACGGCGCGGGTGACCCCTTCGCGTGGAATCGCTTCGTACGCGAAACCACAAAGGTCGCACTGCTCCATATGTCGACCATAGCGGCCCAACTCCGAGACATCGTCGTGAGATAGTGGCTGCGTGCGCGACCCTGACGGGAACAACGTCGAGGCCGTCTGCCACTCGCCGGAGTAAGCCTTAGCCGCTGACGACGCCGGGGCTCATTGCTTGCGTTGGGCACCAAACAGCGCGACATCCTGGTGCAACGGCACGAGGTCGCGACGCGGTGCACGACGTTCAGCTTCGGCGAGTGCGGTCGCGGCGACCGTGCGTAGCTTCTCGTTCTCCACACCCAAGCGCTCGACTTCAAGCTCGAGCGCCATCACGCGGCGAATGCCTTCCAGGTTCATTCCCTCGGCCGCAAGCTCGCTGATGCGGAGCAGACGCGCAATGTCGACATCGCTGTAGCGGCGGTTGCCACCCTGGGTACGTGCCGGCTGCACAAGGCCGCGGCGCTCGTAGATGCGCAGTGTCTGCGGGTGCATGCCAGCGAGTTCTGCCGCAACGGAGATGACGTACACCGCGTGTTCCTGTGATCGCATCGTCAGCTCCCCGTGCCGTTATCGCCAACAGTACTCGCCGCAACGAAGGCCTCGAGGGCCGACCGTTGTTCATCGTTGAGCTGCGCGGGTACTTGCACGTCGACAGTCACAATCAGGTCGCCGGCTTCCTTCGTGGTCGTCAGACCTTTGCCCTTCACGCGGTGGCGGCTGCCCGACTGTGTGCCGGGCCGCAGTCGCAGCTTGACCATCGGGCCGTCGAGCGTCGGCACGTCGACGTCGCCGCCCAGCGCGGCTTGCGGGAAGGTGACCGGCACATGCACCGTCAGGTGATTGCCATCGCGCCCGAACCTCGCGTGTGGCGTGACACGGCATTCAACGATCAGGTCGCCAGCGGGGCCACCGTTGCGACCGGGCGTACCGCGACCCTTCAACCGAATGCGTTGACCATCAGCCACGCCTGCGGGAATACGCGCTTGCACTTCGCGCGGGCGACGCTCGACACCGGAACCACCGCAAGTGGTGCAACGGTGCTCGATGATCACGCCGCCGCCGCCACAAACGCGACACGGCGACGACAGCGAGAAGAGTCCTTGGTTGTCGTTGACGACACCGCGGCCACCGCATTGCGAGCAGACCTTCGGCTGCGTGCCCGGCTTGGCGCCACTGCCGTTGCATGTCGAGCATTGCGCGTCGCTGGTCAGGTGCAACGTCGTGGTCATGCCCTTTGCTGCATCGACGAAGTCGAGAGTCAGCGTCGCCTCAACGTCGCCCCCGCGTTGTGGTCCGGCGGCGGCCGATGCCCCGCCACCGCGACGGCGACTGTTGAACACTTGGCCGAAGATGTCGCCGAAACCGTCGTTGCCGACGTTGAAGTTGAAACCGCCCGGCGCACCGCCGCCGGGACGTGCAAAGTCGGCTGGGCCGAGCCGACGCACCTCGTCGTATTCCTTGCGCTTGGCTTCGTCGCCGAGCACGTCGTACGCGGCGCTGACTTCCTTAAAACGATCTTCTGCTTTGGCGTCGCCAGGATGTGTATCGGGATGGCTTTCGCGCGCGAGCTTGCGATAGGCCTTAGTGATGGACTTTGCGTCAGCATCGTCTTTGACGCCGAGCATCTTGTAGTAGTCCTTCTCGTACCACTCGCGCTGAGCGGCCATGGGCTTCAGCCCTTCACTTTCACCATCGCGGCGCGCAACACACGGCCGTTCCAGGTGTATCCGCTGCGCAACACTTCGCTGACGATCGGCCCACCGCCATCGCCTTCCTCGTGCAGAACTGCTTCGGCCAACGCAGGGTCGAACGGTTGCTCGTGAAGGTTCATCGCCTCGAGGCCGAGCTTGCGCAATTGCCCGAGCAAGCTGTTAAAGATCGGCTCGATCTCAGCCGGGTGTTGCAGGAATGCCGCCTCGCAGGCATCGAGTACCGGCAACAACGCTTCCGCCATCTTTCCGGTAGCGCGCTGCACCTCGTCGCTCTGTTGCGTAGCGACGCGCTTGCGGTAGTTGTCGAAGTCGGCCTGCAGCCGGAGCGCGATGTCCTTGAAGGAATCGCGTTCCGTCTGCAGCGCGGCTATGTCGTTCACTACACGGTCGTTCACTACACGGTCGTCTTCGACGGCTACTTCGGCTGCGTCGACGGCCAAGTCCTCGGCTGCACCATCATCAGATTCGTCGGTCATGACGACCTCAGACGGCTTGCGGCTGGTCGTCGTCGACGATCTCGGCGTCGATAATTTCGTCGTCGCCACCGCCGGCAGTTCCTGCACCCGACGCAGCCGATGTGCCTGCCGCGTTATCGGCGGCAGCCTTCTCGTACAGCTTCTGGCTGAAGGCCTGGCTGGCTTGCATCAGCGCTTCGTGCGCCTTACGAATCGCGTCGAAGTCGGTGCCATTCAGCGCCGTCTTCAACTCGGCGAGCGGACCGTCGACGGTCGCCTTCTCGGCCTCGTCGACCTTGTCGGCGTTGTCGCGCAACACCTTCTCCATTTGGTACACCAGCGAGTCGGC
>JAYVVU010000289.1:0-3529 GCA_043786755.1 Actinomycetota bacterium | reverse complement strand
GGGCGAGGAACGCGTCGCGCTCACCGCAGTCTTCGCGCAAGAAGGAATCGAAGGATTGGCACTGGCCGTTGAAGGCGCCTTGTCGGTGACGTTGAATTCGTCGCAAGCCGTCACTCCCGCCGAAGCCGAAGCGTTGCTGGCACCCGTCTCGCCGGTTCCGACACAGTTGCCCCGCGACGTGCGCGACACAGTCGACGGTGCTGCTGTTGTTCTGTTCCCCACGGGCGCAGCAGAACTCACCGCCGCACAAGTCGTGCAAGTACTCACGGCCGAAGTCGCCGGCGAGCCGGAGAGTTCGCGCCGCGACAACATCAATGCTGTGTGGGCCGCGATCGCCACCGCAGTTGGCGTCGGTCGCACGACGTGGGTCCCGGGTACCCCAGCGGTGACCGTGACCGACCTCTTCACCCGCGCGTTTGCCGGAACAGTTGGTAGTCAGTCGTTCCCGACCATTCCGATCGCCGCCGAATTGAATCCGTCCGGGTTCGATGTGGAACAGATCGATCGCGCGGAAGCAGTGATGTGGCTGGCCGCCGTCGCGCCGGGCTCCATGTCGGCACCGGGCACAGGCCTTACGTATCGAATCGAAGCTCCACCCGGTTACGTCGCGCAGGTGAAGGCAGCGATCGAGGCTTTGCTGCTGAGCGATGCAAACATCAAGTCCGTCGACTTCAATGGCGCAGTTCTGCCGGTCTCGGTGGTGCTGGTGAACTCGGAAGACGATCGTTCGTTGGTAACTAACCCCGACCCGATCTTTGGCGTGATCGAAGTCCAGGTCAATCCATTGCCGATCGAAGGTATTGATGTCGTCATTCGACTGGGTAGCGGATATCTCGATTCGGTTCCGCTGACAGTTCCAACGACGAGCACCAGTACGACAAGTACGACAACTAGCACTATCCCGGCGTCGACCATTCCTACAGCGACCACAGTTCTTCCGTGACGGCCGCCGAGGCCGCGTGCGAGCTCGCCAAAATCGCGGCCCGCGCCGCCGACGACAAGAAGGCGGAACACACCCTGATTCTCGCGGTCGGCGATGTGTTATCGATCACCGACTACTTCGTGATCACTAGCGCGGGTAACCGGCGACAGGTGCGATCAGTTGTCGACGCAATTGAGGAGTCCGTGCGGGCCGAGCTGCAGCGCTCGCCGATCCGATCCGAAGGCGTCAGCGAGCAGCAGTGGGTGTTGCTCGACTACGGCGACGTCGTCGTGCATGTGTTCGCCGAGGAAATTCGCATGTACTACGAGATCGAGCGTCTGTACCGCGACGTGGCCCGCGTGCCTTGGCAGGACTGACCGGTCGGTCGTTGGGCATGTCGCTATCCTTGATGGCGACATGTCACTGCAACTTTCTGGAAAATTCGATACTGGCCAACTGCCGCGCGTCGCGGGCGAACCCGTCACCGTGACGGTCGCCCGCACGGTTGCGCCGGGGTTTGAGGCGCAGTACCTGCAGTGGACCGAAGACGTCGTTGCGACCTTGCGCACCGTGCACGGTTGCCTCGGTGCCGGCGTGTTGCACCCAGGGCCAGAGGGCGGCGAGCACCAGATTGTCTTCCGCTTCGTCGACGGCTTGTCGCTTCGCGAGTGGGAACGGTCGAAGCAGCGCGAGGTGCTGATGGCGAACGCGCAGAGCTTCGTGTTGTCGGAACGAGTGCAGCGCACCGTTGGTGTCGATGATTGGTTCGAGTTGTCGACACGGGCCGAGCCGAAGCGCCCGCTGTGGGGCCGAATTCTCACCGACGTCGCCTGGGTCTTCCCGGTGGCGGTTGCCAGCAGCCTGCTGATCGGTCCACATCTGACGTCGTTGAATCTCGCTGTGCGCGTGATTGTCTCGACCCTGGCGATCACCGCCGCGATGCGCGTTGCGATCGGTCCATTCCGCAGCCACTTGCGGTCCCGCCGAACCTTCTAGCGAGCATTCCTCGCCGCGTTTCGACCAGGTCGGCCCCGCTGGTATCGTCCTGAACTCGTTCGGGCTGCCGTTTAACTACTGGTTCCCGGGGCTGTAGCTCAGTTGGTAGAGCACTTCCATGGCATGGAAGGGGTCAGGGGTTCGATTCCCCTCAGCTCCACTAAATACCCCCAGGTCAGAGCCGTTGAGCATCACGGCCGGCCGCTATCGGGAGGGCGATGGCCTTATAGCCGACCGCCCCGGCAGGGCTTGGTATCGGTGGTCCGGTTGGTGTTGGCGATAGGGAGCTTTGGTTTAGTTCTTCAACAAATCGGGCACTACTACACAATGTCGTTGACGCCACCAACGACACACAACGTTTGACGGTGGTGTTGTCGGCCCCAGATAGCCAGTGAAGAAAAGACAATCCGGATACAAGGAGGCCATGCCATGAATATGAATTGGAACGACAATTGGTCAGGGTGGAATTGGACGCTCATGACGATCGGAATGGTCGCATTCTGGGGAGTCGTGATCTGGGGGATTGTGACTCTCGTCCGCTCTTCGAATCGGTCAGAGCGCGATGGGAGCGACTGAGCAGAGCCGATTCTCGCCGGAAGGCTTCCGGCCGGGGGGTATTGATGGCGACGATTCGAGAAGTACTGGCTCCGCCGTTGGGGAGCTCGCCGACTCACTTCCCACCTTCCGGCGGATCGTCGCGGTGTGCGCGCACCCCGACGATGAATCGTTCGGCCTCGGTGCGATTATCGCGACCTTCGTCGAACAGGACACGATCGTCGAGGTGGTCTGTTTGACCCGGGGGGAAGCGTCGACCCTGCACACCGACGACCGCCCGCTTGATCAGCTTCGCCACGCCGAGCTCGTGGCAGCAACTGAGGAACTGGGCATCGCCCGTCTGAGGCTCGCCGACTTTCCTGACGGTGCCCTCGCCGCCGTGGCGACGGCAGATTTGCAAGGTTTCATCCGTCCGATCGCGGAAGGCGCCGACGCTCTGCTCGTTTTCGATGAGGGCGGAATCACCGGCCATCCTGACCATCAGGCCGCGACCGGCGCTGCGCTCGCTGTCGCCGGCGACCTCGACGTCACTGTGCTTGCGTGGACGCTCCCCGCCGCTGTGGCCCGTCTGCTCAACGACGAGTTCGGAGCAGGTTTCGTCGGACGCGACACAGCCGACATCGACCTTCGAGTCCGAGTCGAGCGCGCCCGTCAACTGCGCGCTATGGCGTGTCATCACAGCCAGCTGACTGACAACCCGGTCCCGAAACGCCGCCTTGAACTCACCGGCGACATCGAGTGTCTCCGCTACCTTCGAGCCACGGTCACACCCGTTGATCCGAGTCTCTAGATCGTCTCGTCAATTTGCGAACGGTGGACGGCTCGGGTAATCCAGCTGCGGGTACTCTCTAGGTCGTGTCCATTCCGTGTTGACCGACCTGCGGTCTCGTCGCAGCGAGATCCTTCGCACCGCGCAGACTCGTGGGGCTTCGCGGGTCAGGGTGTTCGGCTCGGTGGCGCGGGTGAAGCGACCGAAGCGAGTGACATCGACTTCCTTGTCAATCTCGAGCCGAGCCGGGGACTGTTCGACCTTGGTGGATTACTGATGGACCTTCG
>JAYVVU010000288.1:0-3535 GCA_043786755.1 Actinomycetota bacterium | reverse complement strand
CAAGGCTGGCAACGGCCGATTGTCGAGCTTGGCCGACTCTCGATGGTGCGCAACGATGCGGTCGAGATAGGTACTCAGAGACCCTTACCTATGATCGGGGTGAGGATGCGCATCTCGGCGCGACCGGCGCCGAATTCCTTCAGCACCGCGCCCATGACCTTCATTCCGTCGCCGGCGCCGTGCACGGTGAGCGCATCGGAGTCGGCGTAGAGGTCGTAGAAGAAGACCGCATCGGGGTCGGCGGGGTCCTCGTGAAGGATGTACAGCAGCGTGCCCGCTTCTGACTGCGCGTTGTCGATACACGCCTGCAGGCCCTTCGCCGCTTCCTCACGAGTTCCTGGCTTGAGTGGAATTCGTGCCCATATAGCGACTTTGGTCATAGGCGGCAGAGTACCAGCGTGACAGCATGGCGGACGTGGTGAAGAGCGAGCGAACTGTTGTGGTTGTCGAGGACGACGCGAACATTGCCGACCTGCTCGACGCGTACTTACGCGAAGCCGGGTTCCGTGTGTTGCAGGCAACACACGGCGAGCGCGGGCTGGAACTGATCACACAACACCAGCCGGAGATGGTGCTGCTCGACATCGGCCTGCCCGATATCGACGGCTTTGAGGTGTGTCGGCGCTTGCGCGCGAAGAGCAACGTGCCGGTGCTGTTCCTTACCGCCCGCGACGGCGAGATCGATCGCATCCTTGGCCTGGAACTCGGTGCCGACGACTACGTCACCAAACCCTTCAGCCCGCGCGAGGTCGTGGCGCGAGTGAAGGCGATCTTGCGACGCGGTCAACCCGACGAACGCGCCGAGGTCGACGTGTTGCACATCGGCGACGACTACTGCGTCGACGCCGTTCGGCGCGAGGTAACCCGCGGCGACGAAGTCGTCGCATTAGCGACTCGCGAGTTCGACCTGCTCGCCTACTTCGCCCGCAACCAAGGCATTGCCCTGTCGCGCCAGCAGTTGATTGACGGCGTATGGGGGCTTGGTTGGGAAGGCGACGACAGAACTATCGATGTCCATGTGCGCCAGCTGCGCAAGAAGCTGGGCGACGAGTTACCCCTCGCCACCGTGTGGGGCATCGGTTACCGGCTCGGCTAACACAATGCTCACAACTACACGCCAGAGTCACCGCTGATGACGCGCAGATTGGTGATGGTGATCGTCGGTGTCGTGATCACCACGTTGCTGCTCGCCGGTGCAGGAACACTCGCGCTGGCGACAGTGCGTGCGCGCGCAACGACGGTTGACGAGTTGCGCGATCAGGCAACCGAGATCTCGGCCAACATCGCCGATCTACTCGAAGGCGACTCGGCGACCTCGCCAGCTGACGCCAGTCGCCAACTGCGCAACCGTCTGCGTGTACTGAACGCGCTGCGCTCGATCCTGCCCATCGATGAGATCTCGGTGCTGATTGCGCAGCCTGACGGCACGCTGCCCACCGACGATCTGCCCAACGGTTTGACGGTCGAACAACTGCTGCCCGAGCGCCTCGCGGCCGGCGAGACCATCGCCGACAACATCGGCAAGCTCGCCTACGCGGCTGCGCCGGCCAATCTGCCAAGCGGCCGGTTGTACGTGGTGGTCGTGACGCGCCGTATTGAGGCTGGCCTCGGCGCGGCGCTGCGCTTGTTCCTCTGGTCGGCGATCGCGACCATCCTGCTCGGCTTTCTCGCCGCGTATCTGTTGGGCAAGCGGCTGACGCGACCAATCCGTGAGGCATCGTTTGCTACGCAACGCATTGCTGCCGGCGAGTTGAATACCCGACTGAGCGAACCGCCAAGTGACGAGCACGACGAAATTGCCGAGTTGTCGCGCAGCATCAACGGGATGGCTTCATCGCTGGAACGTTCGCGGCTGTTAGAGCAAGAGTTCCTGCTGTCGGTGAGCCACGACCTGCGCACTCCCCTCACTTCCATCAAGGGTTATGCGGATGCGATCGACGATGGCACCGTCGATCCGAAGCGGGCGGCATCGGTGATCCGCATCGAATCACGCCGACTCGAACGGTTGGTCACCGATCTGCTGGATCTCGCCAAGCTGCAGGCAAAGTCATTCAGCTTGCACATGGAAACCCTGGACCTCTCGGCGGCAGTTCACACTGCAACCGAAGCTGTCGCAGCCGCCGTTCCCGACATCACCTTCCATCCGGTCACGACTGGCCCACTGCCTGTTCGCGCCGACCCAGATCGGGTCGCACAAGTGCTCGCGAACCTTGTCGAGAACGCAGCGAAGTACGCACAAAGTTCGGTACTCGTCTCGACCCGCGCTGATGGCCCGTGGGTGACGGTCACCGTCGACGACGATGGCCAAGGCATCGCGACCAGCGATCTGCCGCACGTGTTCGAACGCCTCTACGTTTCACGCGAACGGCCGGAGCGCAGAGAGAACTCAAGCGGGCTTGGCCTTGCGATCGTGCGCGAACTGGTACACGCGATGGATGGCGAGGTCGAAGCAGGCAGCGCACCCACGGGTGGCGCGCGGTTGTCGTTCCGCCTGCCGGCGCTCTAGCGACAGTTAGAAACCGAGACGGACTGCGATCTCAGCAGTGAGGTCCGCAATCGGCACTCGCTGCTGCTCGGTGGAGTCGCGATCGCGAATTGTGACCGCTGCGTCCTCCAGCGAGTCGAAGTCGACCGTGACACACAGCGGTGTGCCGATCTCGTCTTGGCGGCGATAGCGCTTGCCGATCGCCTGCGTTTCGTCGTAGTCGACCATGTAGCGATCGGCGAGCGTTTTGGAGATCGTTCGCGCCAACGGGGTCAGCGTGTCTTTCTTGCTGAGCGGCAGCACCGCCACCTTGTACGGCGCCAGCCGAGGGTGCAAGCGCAGCAACGTGCGCGGCTCGTCGTTGACGATGTCTTCGGCGTAGGCAGCAAGCAGGAACGCGGCCATCGCGCGATTCACACCACCGGCAGGCTCGATGACGTATGGCACGTAACGCTCGTTGGTTGCCTGATCGAAGAAGTCGAGCTTCTGACCGCTGTGCTGCGCGTGCTGATTGAGGTCGAAGTCGGTGCGCTGCGCAATACCTTCCAGCTCGCCCCAACCCCACGGGTACTTGAACTCGATGTCGCTCGTACCACTGCTGTAGTGGCTGAGTTCGTTGGCGTCGTGCGGACGCAGCATCAGCATGTCGGCAGGTATGCCAAGGTCGATGTACCACTGCATGCGGGCGTCGCACCAGTACTTGTACCACTGCGCGCTCTCCGCCGGTGGAACGAAGAACTCCATCTCCATCTGCTCGAACTCGCGTGTGCGAAAGATGAAGTTGCCCGGCGTGATCTCGTTGCGGAAACTCTTGCCGACCTGCGCGATTCCAAACGGGGGCTTCTTGCGACTGGTCTGCAAGACGTTGATGAAGTTGATGAACATGCCCTGCGCGGTCTCGGGTCGCATGTAGACCTCGGTGCCGCTGCCTTCGACCGGGCCAGCGGTGGTTCGGAACATCAGGTTGAAGGCACGTGATGCGGTGAAGGTGTCGACCCCACCGCAGTTGGGGCACAGCTTCGGGTCGGTGAGATGGTCTTCGCGGAAGCG
>JAYVVU010000287.1:0-3538 GCA_043786755.1 Actinomycetota bacterium | reverse complement strand
CGCGCGGTACGACCGACTTCTCGCCGGCGCGCAAGCCGCGCCGTAGTGCGTTGGCCGCCAGCACTTCGACGTTGCTGACCGAGAGCCGCACGCTGACGCCGCTGCGCTGGTTGACCTGATTACTCGTGCGCGCGAGTTGGCTGAACGTCGCGACGACACGCTCGATGTAGGCAGGCACGCGCACCGTCACATTGCCGACTGAGGCAGCACGCGCTTCTTGCTGCATGATCGCCACTTCGGTATCGACATCGAGCGGGTAGTGCGTGCGAATTTGGCTGCCGAAGCGATCCTTCAATGGCGTGATGATGCGACCGCGGTTGGTGTAGTCCTCCGGGTTCGCCGAGGCGACCAGCAACACGTCGAGCGGTAAGCGAATCTTGTAACCGCGAATCTGTACGTCGCGCTCTTCCAGCACGTTGAGTAGGCCGACCTGAATGCGCTCGGCGAGGTCGGGGATCTCGTTGATCGCGAAGATGCCGCGGTTCGTGCGTGGCACGAGTCCGTAGTGCAGCGTCAGTTCGTCGCTGAGGTAGCGCCCTTCGGCGACCTTGATTGGGTCGACTTCGCCGATCAGGTCGGCGATAGAGGTATCGGGTGTCGCCAGCTTCTCGCCGTAGCGCGTGTCGCGGTGCACCCAGTCGATCGGGGTTGCATCGCCCAGCTCGTTGACAAGGTCGCGCGCGTGTTTGCTGACCGGCGCATACGGGTCGTCGTTGATCTCGCTGCCAGCAACGATTGGCATCCACTCATCAAGCAAGCCGGTGAGGCTGCGGATAATGCGGGTCTTGGCCTGGCCGCGCTCGCCGAGGAAAATCACGTCGTGGCCAGCAAGTAGTGCGTTCTCGAGCTGCGGCATCACGGTGCTCTCGTAACCCAGCACACCTTCGAACAAGGGCTGGCCAGCAGCGATGCGAGCCACCGCGTTGGAGCGAATCTCTTCCTTAACCGGCACTGATTGCCAGCCGCTCGCCCTCAACTCGCCCAACGTCGCAGCACGATTAGCCATGCACCGGACGATACCCCGGCACTCCGGAAGCTGACCAACCGCGTTTAGAGTTCCGGACGTGGCAATGACGGTGGATCAGTTCGTTGCCGAACTGGGTCGTGTAAGTCCTGAAACCGAGCAACTGGTAACGGCTCATCACGCTGAGTACGGCGACACCGTCGTACTGCACTTGCTGGTTGCCGACGTTCGCCGACTCGCCATTGCTACGTTTGAAACAAGCCGGGCAGAGCTACTGACCAGATGCCTCGACTTGCTGGCCTCCGGATTGTCGGGCGACGACGCCGTAAGCAACGCAGTTTCGGTTTCCTTCGTCGAGGATTCTCAATGGTGGGACCCGCGCATGTCCCCCTTCATCAAGACATGGCCGAAAGAACTCCAAGATGAGGCGACTCGTCAGAAGAGGGCGTCGAAGTCACAGTAGATCCACCGTCAGGGTGGAATTCATGTGACTTCGGCGGGCGAACCGCCCACTGGCTCGCCCATCGCACGCTCTACGCTCAATCCTGTGGAGTTGTCGGGATCCTGGAGAGCTGTTGCGGCTGACGATGAAGTGCGTCGTATCGGTATTGGGCTCGATCACGTTGATGACGATTGGGCTGAGGTCGCCGTGCCCGGCCATTGGCGCTCGACTGACGAGTTTCGCAACAGCGATGGGCCATTGCTCTATCGCCACCGCTTCGAACAAGACCGACCCGAGGCTGGTCGCCGTCGATTCGTCACGCTGGACGGCGTGTTCTACCAAGCCGACGTCTGGCTCGACGGCGCGTACTTGGGCGACCCAGAGGGTTACTTCTTTCCACACTCGTTCGACATCACCGGGCTGAGTCGCCTTGCAACCGAGCACGTGTTGGCAGTCGAGGTCGCGTGCGCTCCGCAACGACAGCGCGCTGCCAAACGCAACATCACAGGCGTCTTCCAACACAGCGACACGATGGATCAGGATTGGAACCCGGGCGGATTGTGGGCGCCGGTTCGGATCGAAGAGACCGGTGCCGTGCGCATCGATCGACTGCGCGTGTTGTGTCGCGATGCCAACGATTCGCGCGCTCACCTTCGTATTCACGCCCGACTCGACAGCGACACGACGCGCACTATCACGCTGCGCACGACGGTCGGTGCGCAAATGTCGGGCAAGGCAGTCGTCGTCGAGCACTCGCGCTCGCTCGCCGGCGGGATGAACGAAGTCGATTGGAACCTCGACATCAACGAGCCCAACCTGTGGTGGCCGTGGAGTCTTGGTCCGCAGCCACTGACCGACGTGACAGTCGAGGTGCTCACCGAGCGCGACACGGCGCAGGAGAGCACCGTCAGCGACACGCGCACCGTGCGCACCGGATTGCGCGAGACGGCGATGCAGGACTGGGTCATCTCGGTGAATGGCGAGCGGCTGTTCTGTAAGGGTGCCGACCTCGCACCAACACGCGCTGCGCTCGCAGAGGCGACACCAGCCGACGTGCGCCGCGACATCGAGTTCGCGCGCGACGCGGGGCTCGACCTCGTGCGCGTGCAGGGCCACATCGGTCGACCAGAGCTGTACGCCGCGGCCGACGAGTTGGGAATGTTGGTGTGGCAGGACTTTCCGCTGCAGTGGGGTTATACACGCACGATCCGTCGCCAGGCGGTGCGCCAGGCGCGCGAAGCCGTCGACCTACTTGGCCATCACCCGAGCATCGTGTTGTGGTGCGCGCACAACGATCCCGCGCCGACGCCCGGTGCTGGTGGCGAAGCAGCGGGCAACTCGATCGTCAGCAACATCGTCAAACAACAGTTGCCCGGCTGGAATCGCACGATTCTCGACCGCTGGGTGAAGCGAGCGTTCGAGGCCGCCGACGAAACGCGGCACGTGATTGCGCACAGTGGTGTTGCACCGCACCTGCCGCATGGTCGCGGCACCGATAGTCATCTCTCGTTCGGCTGGCACCACGGATCGCTGAACGACCTCGATGGCTTCGCCGCCTCAATGCCGCAGATGACCGAGTTCGTCAGCGAGTTCGGCGCGCAGTCGGTACCCGCAACTGCCGACTTCATGCGACCGCAAGATTGGCCGACGCTGAATTGGGCCAGCCTGGCGCGCCATCACGGCCTGCAGTTCGAGCCGTTGTCGCGCCACACTCCCCCTGCCGACTACGACAGCTTCGACGACTGGCGCATCGCAACGCAGCGCTACCAAGCCGAAGTGCTGCGCCACTACATCGAGACTCTGCGCCGGTTGAAGTACCGCCCGACTGGCGGTTTCTGTTTCACTTCGCTCAACGATCCGGCACCTGCTGTGTCGTGGGGCGTGCTTGATCACGAGCGGCAACCGAAGCTCGCGTATCAAGCAGTGACCGAAGCGTGTCGACCCGTCATCGTTGTGGCCGAGCGCATGCGCACAACGCTTGTTGCTGGAGAAGCGGTCGCGCTCGACGTACACGTGATCAGCGACTTGCGTATTCCGCTCGACGATGTGTTGTGCACCGGCAAATTGCGTTGGCCAGGTGGCGGACACGAATGGCAGTGGAGTGGTTCCGTGCCGCCCGATTCGTGCGTTCG
>JAYVVU010000286.1:0-3540 GCA_043786755.1 Actinomycetota bacterium | reverse complement strand
TCAGCATCAAGATCGGCGTCCAGATGCCTGCCTCGCGCAGATCACCACAAACTCGATAGCCGTTGCGGCCGGGCAGCATGATGTCGAGAATGATGAGGTCGTAAGCGCTTTCCGTGGCACGCCAGAAACCGTCGTCGCCGTCGAAGGAGACCTCCACGCTGAACCCTTCGGCTTCCAGGCCGCGCTTCAACGCCGTTGCCACCTTCTTGTCGTCCTCAACGATCAGCAGTTTCACCACGACAGTTTGGCGGACGCCGCTGACTGCCGGCTGAACTTCATTCAGCCTGGCGTCAGCGCCATTCAGCGACCCGTCAGTTCTGCGGGCGCACGATGAACTCATGACAAACACAACAACGACACGAACTGCCCGTACCCGCCTCGTGCTCGGCCTAGCGGCCGTGGCACTTCTCGCTAGCTGCGGAGACTCGGGCAACGCCGCAAGCGACACATCAACTCCGCCGGTGATCGATTTGGGCAACGGCGCCGACTACAAGCCGACACTTGATCCAGCCAACTTCGTCGACGTCATCGATAACCCCTACCTGCCGCTGGCAGTCGGAGCCGAATGGAAGTATGAGGGATCTAGCGATGAGGGGCTGGAGACCATCACCGTTGTGGTGACTGGCGACCGCAAGACCATCATGGGCATCTCGGCCTACGTCGTGCGCGACACGGTCGAGCTGAACGGTGAGGTTGTTGAAGACACCTACGACTGGTTCGCGCAAGACGACCAGGGCAACGTTTGGTACCTGGGCGAGGACGTGAAGGACATCGAGAACGGTGTCGTCGTTAGTACTGCTGGCTCGTGGGAAGCAGGCGTCGATGGTGCTCTGCCCGGAATCGCGATGCCCGCCCACCCAGCACTCGGTGACGCCTACCGACTGGAGTACTTCGCCGGAGAAGCGGAAGACATGTTCGAGATCATCGGCGCCGATCGCACGCTGACGGTGCCTTTTGGCACCTTCGACCGGGCCATCACCACCAAGGACTGGACACCGCTGAGCCCCGACGTCATCGAGGAGAAGTGGCATGCATACGGAGTCGGCCTGATCTACGAGACCCACATTGACGGCACCGGTGGCGGCGTGGAACTGGTCTCGTTCACCCCCGGTGGGTAGCCGCAGCCGGTAGAATCGTCCAATGACCGCAACCGCCTCGACACCCGCCCCGAAGACCGCAAAAGCCGCGAAATCAACGGCCAAAGCGGTCGACAAGCCGGTGGCAAAGGCCGCTGCTAAGCCAACCACCCGTCGGCCGAGCAGCGCCCGAGCCGCCGGCAAGCGGGGTGCCAAGCCGCAGGCAGTCCTGCCCGAGAACCACACGCCAAGCGAAGCAGTCGCATTCGACATTCGCATGGACCGCATCGACCTTGCTCCGTCCGTGCAGCGCATCCAAAACGCGGGGCTCAACGAGCCAGGCACGTTCCACGCGATCACGCTGTTCCAGAATTCGCTCACCTCGCCTGGCGACCCGAACCGCGACCCTTCGGTTGCGATCGAAGCCGGCCGCCTGGTCGACTCGCGCAGCTAAAGGCATTGCCGTTTAGAGACTCGTTACAACCGAGACGCCCGGCTGCGGAAACGTAGCCATCGCCGGTAACGCAGCAGGAACGTCGTCAAGCGTCAGTCGACGCGTGATCATCGCGACCGGATCGAATCTGCCCGCGCCGATCAGCGCGAACACTTCGTGAAAGCGCGACGCGGACAGTCCGTGCACGCCCAGAATCTCTAGCTCGTTGCGGATGACGTAGGCGATCGGCAGCTCATCGGTCGCCGTCGGAAACAATCCGATCTGCACGTGACGACCGAGTGGACGCAGGCTGCGCATCGAGTTGCTTGCGACAACACCGTTGCCCAAACAGTCGACCGACACGTGCGCACCGCCAAACATCTCGTGGATCGCTCCAGGAACATCGTCGATCGTGCTTGCGTCCAGCGCGAAGTCGGCACCCATCGCCGTCGCTAACGCGAGCGCATCGGGTGAACGATCGATCGCAACGACCTTCGCACCCAGCGCGCGTCCGAAGCCGACAGCGGCCAACCCGACACCGCCACACCCGTACACGCAGAGCACTTCACCAGCAGCGATGCGACCGCGTTCGACGACACCCCGGTATGCGGTCGACACGCGGCAGCCGACCAACGCCGCCGCTTCATCGCTGAGCGACTCGGGCACGAGCACCGCGTTGATCGCTGCCCACGGCACGGTGCAGTACTGCGCAAATGCACCCCAACGTGTGAAGCCCGGTTGCTGCGCGATTGCGCAGGCCTGGTGCTGGCCGCTACGGCAGGTCGGGCACTCACCACATCCGCAGGTGAACGGTGCAACGACACGCTGATCAATTTCGAACCCGCTCAAGCCCTCGCCCACTGCGACGATGCGACCAACGAACTCGTGGCCGCCGACGTGCGGGCACACGATGTCAGGGTCGGTGCCGTGCCAGCCGTGGTAGTCGGAACGACAGAGCCCGACGGCCAGCACCTCGACGACGAGTTCGCCCGCCGCAGCAACGGGGCGATCGACTTCGTTGACCGTGATCGCACCGCCGAACGATTCGTAAACAGCTGCGCGCATCAGGCGGCGGCGCGCTCGTCGCGGACGATGTCGCCAGCCTTGATCACCATCGTCGGCTGCGCGAGTTGGTCGATGTCGTCCAGCGGATTCGCGCCGAGGACGACCATGTCGGCGTGCTTGCCCACATCGATGCTGCCCAGGTGATCGCTCTGGCGCAGCAATCGCGCCGCGTTCACCGTCGCGCTGCGAATGCTTTGCGCCGGCGTCAACCCCGCTTGGCGGGCAAGGATCACGCACTCCTGCACGTTCAAGCCATGGTGGTTACCAGGCGTGCCGGCATCGGTCCCCATCGCAATCGTCACGCCTAACTCGTGCGCCCGCTTGATCGTCGCCAGGTGAATGTCGTTGAACTCGGCCATGCGCGTGAGCAGAAACTCGGGCATCGATGCGACCGCGGCCGGGTCGCGGAACAGCATCTCGCCCGCGCACAGGGTCGGCACCAGCGCGGTGCCGGCCGCCACCATCTTCAGCAGCGCTTCGTCGTCGGCGAACGTGCAGTGCTCGATGCTGTCGACACCAGCGTCGATCGCGTTATGAATGCCGCGCAGCGCGTGGCAGTGCGCCGCAACGTGCTTGTGGTTGTCGCGCGCGATCTCGACTGCGGCCTTCAACTCCTCCAGCGTGAACTGGATCGCACGCGAGTCCTCGGTCTCGGACGACAACATGGCGCCGGTCGCCATCACCTTGATCAGGTCGGCACCGTGGCCCAGTTGCCGGCGAGCAGCGGCGCGCACCGCGTCGGCACCATCGGCTACCTCGTACATGCCCGGGTAGTAGTCGGCCGTCGAAGTCGAGATCGACAGCAGTCGGCCGGCGAGGAACATACGCGGGCCGCGAATCGTGCCCGCCTGAATCGCCGCCCGCACTGCCATCTCGACGTAGTTCCAGCCACCGACGTCGCGAATCGTGGTGATGCCAGCGAGCAAGGTTCGCTCGGCCGCGGCTGCGGCAAACAAGGCGACTTCG
>JAYVVU010000285.1:0-3548 GCA_043786755.1 Actinomycetota bacterium | reverse complement strand
ACAGCTCGACGGTGTCGCAGACATAAGGAACCAGTCGCGCGGCGAGTTCGCCGAACTGCGCAACGATCGCTTCCGCATCGAGCGCTTCGCCACCGAGCGCAACGATTTCCGGATTGTGTGCGTGAGCCTGTGCCTTGACCGCCGTCGCGAAGCTCTCGGGGTCGAGTACTTCGCCGACGCGAAGGCCGCGCCGTCGTGCCTTGTCGGCGTAGGCGGGGCCGATGCCCTTGAGCGTGGTGCCGATGCGATCGTCGCCGCGCCCAGCCTCGTACAGCGCGTCGAGCGACTGATGCCACGGAAAGATGAGGTGTGCATTGCTGCTGACGCGCAGTCGCGAGCAATCAACTCCACGGCTGGCGAGTGTGTCGATCTCTTTAAACAGCGTTGGCAGATCGACGACAACGCCGTTGCCGATCACGGGCACGATGTGTGGATAGAGCACGCCGCTCGGTATTAGCTGTAAGGCGTATCGCTCGCTGCCGACGACGACGGTGTGCCCAGCGTTGTGGCCACCTTGGTAGCGCACCACGTGTGAGTGATCGGCGGCCAACAGGTCGATGACTTTGGCTTTGCCTTCGTCGCCCCACTGAGCTCCAACGACGACGGTGACCGGCACGTTCAGCGAGCCTACTCGTGCCGTACTGTCGCGACATGCGCCCTGACGAGTATGTGACTTACGACGCCGTCGGCCTTGCCGAGTTGGTGCGCGCCGGAGAGGTGACCGCTGACGAATTGCTCGATGTCGCGCTCGAACAAGTCGCCGCCACTGACGATGCGATCGCAGCGGTGGTCGATGTGCAGGAGGCGGTTGCGCGTGCGCGTATTGCCGCGGAACTGCCCGCAGGTCCGCTTGCTGGTGTTCCGTTTCTGTTGAAAGACCTCGGCTGCGAAGCAATCGACTTCCCGAGCACCATGGGCTCCGGGCTGTATCGCGACTATCGCTATACGTACGACAGCGAGTTGTTCGTCCGCCTGCGCGCTGCCGGCCTGGTCACCTTCGGTCGCACCGCGAGCCCCGAGTTCGGTATTGGCCCGACCACCGAGCCACACGTGTACGGGCGACCGACACGCAACCCGTGGAACCCACGACATGTCGCCGGTGGTTCCAGCGGTGGATCTGGCGCGGCCGTCGCGGCGGGCGTGGTGCCAGCTGCGCACGGAAGTGACGGCGGGGGATCGGTGCGGATACCGGCATCGTCGTGCGGGTTGTTCGGGGTTAAGCCAACACGCGCACTACTGCCCGACGGACCGGCTGCGGGCGAGGGCTGGGCGGGAATGGCGATCGATGGGTTCCTGACGCGCAGTGTGCGCGACAACGCAGCCTTGCTCGATGCCGTGGCCGGCCCCGACCTGGGCACCCCGTATTACGCGCCTTCGCTGGCGGGTTCGTTCACACAGGCGATCGAGTCGCCACCACGTCGCTTGCGCATCGCAGTTACTGATCGATCGTTCACCGGCGAACCGATGCACGCTGATTGCGTCGCTGCTGTGCGACATACCGCCGAGTTGTGCGAGTCGCTCGGCCACCAAGTTGTGGAAGCGCATCCACCGATCGACATCGAACACTTCATGCGTGCGTGGGCCGACATCGTGGCGTGCGGTACGCAGCTGACGGTCGCCGCGCGCGTCGTCGAGCTTGATCGTCCGCCCACTGAAGACGACACCGATCGCGTCACTCGGTTGGCGTGTCTGATGGGTGCAACCGTGTCGGGCGCCCAGTATCTGGCGGCTGTGGGCGTGGTCCATGCCGTCGGGCGCACGATGGCGCGCTTTCTTGTTCCGTACGACATGTTGCTGTCGGCGACGCTCGCCGAACCGCCGGCATTGATTGGCCGCTTCGACCCGAACCGCGACGATGCGTGGAGCGACTTCATCGATTACCGCCTGCGTTACGTGTTGCCGTACTCACCGTTCACCGCGCTGGCCAATGGCACCGGGCAGCCGGCGATGTCGGTGCCCCTGTGGTCGAACGCGGCGGGCCTTCCTGTCGGAACGCACCTGATGGCGCGTGCCGGCGACGATTTGGTGCTGATGCAACTGGCTGCGCAGTTGGAGGACGCGCAATCTTGGTTCAATACTCGGCCATGACCACGACTGAAACAGCCGAACTGGCGGAGCGGCACGCCAACAATCTCGAACTCTTCCTAGACCTTGTCTTCGTGTTCGCGATCACACAGGTCGCCTCGTTCATCTCCCACAATCCCGGCGGCGCTGGTGTCGCCAAGGGCGCTTTGATTGCGTTCCTCGTGTGGTGGCAATGGTCGCAATTCACGTGGGCGGGTTCGGCGATCGACCTGCAGCAGGTTGCCGTTACACGGGTGCTCGTGCTGTGCCTGACTCCCGTGACGTTGCTGATGACGATTGCTATTCCGGAAGCGTTCGATCACGATGCGATCTGGTTCGGCGCTGCGTATCTGGGCGTGCAACTGGTGGTACTTGGCATTTCCGGCTCGCTGGCGCTGCGTAATGCTGCCACTCGTGCGGGTTACATCCGCTACGCGTCGATTGTCTCGATTGCGCCGATCCTCGTGTTCATTGGTGCATTTCTGCACGACAACGCGCGGGTTGCGGCGTGGGCAATTGCGGCCGGATTGAACATCCTTGGCGCGTTGCGCGCCACTAAGGGCGAGTGGGTGATCAACTCGGTGCACTTCGCGGAACGCCACGCCTTGTTCATCATCATCTCGCTCGGCGAGGTGTTGGTCGCGGCCGGCGCGAGCGCTACCGAGGTTGGTCTCGATCGTGGTAGTGCCTTGGCGATCTTGGTATCTGTGGGCCTGGCCTGCGTGTTGTGGTGGACCTACTTCGCGTACATCCCCGAGGTCGTCGAGGGCGCGTTGCGGCAGGCAACGGTCGCCCAGCGCGGCGTGCTTGCCCGCGACTTGTTCAGCTTCGGACACTTCCCGCTCGCCTTCGGACTTGTGTTGTATGCGGTTGTGGTGAAGCACCTCGTTCCGCACCCCTATGGCCACTTGGCGAGCGACGATCGGTGGTTGCTTGCGTCCAGTGTGGCTGCCTTCGTCGGCGGTCTCTTGTTGCTGCGCTTGCGGATCACCGGAAGAGTGGCGTGGCCGCGGTTGGTGGTAGTTGTCGCAGTGACGGTGTTGTGTTTGGCTGGCGGTCAACTTCCTGGCCTGGTCGTCGTTGGTGGTGTGGCCGTGATGATCGGTGCGATGCAGGCGTACAGCGTTCGTCGATACAGGGCCGCAAATTTTCCGAACGGCTCTTAGAATCGCCGCATGACCAGCGCAACGGCCAGTAGTTCAACGGCCAGTAGTTCAACGGCAATCGTCGCCGAAGAACTGCGTAAGACATTCGGCGAAGTGGTCGCAGTCGACAACATCTCTCTCGCTGTTCCGCGCGGCTCGGTGCTGGGCTTGCTCGGTGTCAACGGCGCGGGCAAGACGACGATGGTGCGCATGCTTGCCACGGTGCTCAAACCCACCAGTGGTCGCGCCAACGTGCACGGCTTCGATGTCATCACGCAGCCGCAGGATGTGCGCCGGAGTATCGGCCTTGCTGGGCAGAACGCAGCGGTCGACGAGAAC
>JAYVVU010000284.1:0-3549 GCA_043786755.1 Actinomycetota bacterium | reverse complement strand
GGATAGTGCAGTAGCCGCAGCCACGTCGTCGGACGTTCGAACGAGCGCGGTACGACACGATCTGAATCGTCGAGCACGACCGCGACAATCTCGGTGAGACGCTGCGCCAATTGCAGCATCGCCTGCTCGTAGGCAACGACCGCGTCGCGAAAGCCTGGCAACGTTGGCCACCGGTTCGGGCCGGTCAGGTAAGCGCCGGCGAGGACATCGGGATCGTCGGACGCGGCCTCGCGCATCATCATGAACGACTCGCTCTGGTTCGGCTTGCGCACGTTGGCAAGAGTCGATTTGCGATCCGTTGATGTGTTGATCGGGATGAAGCCGCGGTGCAACTCGTTGAGCTCGATCGCCATCTTCGATTCCATTGGCAGCGCGTGGAACTCGTGTGCTGCGGCGAACACATCGTCGATCAGATCCTGCGCGATGTCGTGGCCAGTGAGATACGCGAATCCGACTTCGCTGTACGCGGTTCGAAACTCGTCGACAACGTTGCCGCCTGTTAGGTCGATGGTTGGAATCACGCCGCCCACTCTTTCATTTACGACATTGTCAATTCGTTGAGTGCTGATTCCACCCAGCTGCCGAGGTCGATCGTGCCCAGCAGCGATCGACGAACCTGAACGGGTTTCGGTTCGACGGTCGGCGCCGGAGGCAAGGGCAACGAACCCAAAAACGTGCGCCACTCATCGGTGGCCCAGGGGTCGTTGGGCGTTTCAGGTTCCGGTGTCGCCGCAGCCGAGTGCGCAAGCCGCAGATGCCGTTCGCTGCCGCGTAGCGCTCGCGAGCCGACGGCCGCACGCCCGGGCGCGGCTTCGCCATCGGCAGCGGGCAGACAGCGCCACTCGAGCAACAACTCGGGTCGCCCGACCAGTTCGGCAGCGAACGCGAGCAACGCCGCGACCGCGTGCTTGCACGGATCGTCCCAATCGGGGCATGTACAACTCACGATCAGGTCGCCGCCCTCGGGCGTGAGCCGCGTCAGCTGCGTGCGCAGTGTTTCAATCGGCCCCGGTGGGCGCGGCACCATTCCGACCGCGGCAACCACTTGGTACGGCTCGTCGCGACTGCCGACGACGGTTGCGATCAGCTGTCCCGGTGAAAGTTCAAGACGCGTGACAGCGCCCTCGACGACGTAAAGCTTGCCGCGCCGGAAGCGTGGTGGGTCGGCCATACCTGCAACAGCGACCGACAGCAGCGTGCTTGCCAGTCGGCCGACCGGGTGCGGGTCGCCGCGGAACTGACCGGGCAGCAGCACAATGCTCATCAGGCACGCACTTTCGAGTGATCGAGCACAACCAGGTCGCGCAGCGCGTCGGTGCTCAACTCGCTGAGCCATGCCTCGCCGGTCGTGCCGACGACGGCATCGGCCAGCTTGCGCTTGTCGCTGATGAGTGCGTCGATCTTCTCCTCGATCGTTCCTTCGCAAACCAACTTGTGTACGAACACGGTTCGCGATTGGCCGATGCGCCATGCACGGTCGGTTGCCTGATCTTCGACGGCCGGGTTCCACCAGCGGTCGTAGTGCACCACTTGCGACGCGGCCGTGAGGTTGAGTCCGGTGCCGCCGGCTTTGAGCGAGACCAGCAGCAGCGGCGCCTTCGCCGTGCCACCCTGGAATGAGGAGACCATGCGATCGCGGTTGGCGCGGCTGACGCCACCGTGCAAGAACTGCGCCGATTGGCCGAAGCGCTCGTGCAGATGCTGTTGCAGCAACAGTCCCATCTCACGAAACTGCGTGAACACCAACGCTTGCTCGCCGGCGTCGAGCAAGTCGGTGACCAGTTCGTCGAAGCGGTGCAGCTTTCCGGAGCGTCCGGCCAGCTTCGAACCATCGCCGAGTGCGTGCGCCGGATGATTGCAGATCTGCTTCAACCGTGTCAGTGCCGCTAGCACCAAGCCGCGGCGACGCATGCCGGTCGCTTCTTGCGCGTCGGCGAGCAGTTGATCGACGACCGCTTGATAGAGGTGTGCTTGCTCGCGTGTAAGTGGTGCCCACGCAACCTGTTCGACCTTGTCGGGAAGGTCGGGCACGAGCGACTTGTCGGCCTTCGTGCGGCGTAGCAGGAACGGGCCGGTCAGGCGACGCAGTTCCGCAGTCGCCGCAGCATTGTGATCTTTCTCGATGGGAATCGCGAACTGCTTGCGGAACTGAGTCGCGTTGCCGAGCAGTCCCGGAGCGACCACTTGGAAGATCGACCACAACTCGCTGAGTCGGTTCTCCATCGGCGTGCCAGTGAGTGCGATGCGTTGCTTCGCCCTGATCGCGCGCATCGCGCGGGCCGTGCGCGTATCAGGGTTCTTTACTGCCTGCGCTTCGTCGAGCACGAAGGTTGCCCACGGCACCTGCTGAAACGTTTCCAAGTCGCGAGCGGCTACTTGATAGGTCGTGATCACCAAGTCGTGTTCCGCAACGAGGTTGGCGAAGGCGGCGTTGTCGGCGCGGCCGGTGCCGTGATGCACCATCACGCGCATCAGCGGCGCGAATCGGGCGGTCTCGGCCTCCCAGTTGCGCACGACCGACAACGGGCATACCACCAAGTGCGGTCCGGGTAACCCGGCAAGGTGCGCGAGAGTCGTCGGCGTCTTACCCAACCCCATGTCGTCGGCCAAGCAACCGCCCAGCCCAAGGCGATGCAGAAACTGCAGCCAGCCGAGTCCGCGTAACTGGTACGGGCGCAAGGTGGCGGTGAACCCAACTGGCACTTCGCCATCCGCGAGTGCTTCGTCGGGCAGCCCGGCCAGTAACTCGTGCGCCCACCCCGTTGCTTCAATTGCTGTCTGTGCCCCGGCCGCGTCGGTCGCCAGACCAGCCGCTTCCAGTTCGCGTTGCAACTCGGCTGCGAGCGCCAACAGCTGCAGCGCGCTCATCTCGCTGTGCTCTTCGCGATGCTCGGCCAGGTTGGCGAGCGCGCGCCGCGCTTCGGCGCGGTCGATCTGCACCCAACGTCCGCCAACTTGAATCAGGTTCGCGCCCTGCTCGGCTGCGCGCTGCAGCACTTCGTCGGGCACGGCGGTGTCGTCGAGTACTACTTGCCACTGCACCAGCGCGGTCGCGGCGAAGCGCCCGCTTGACGCGTTGTCACTTGGCTTCGCCGTCGCGCGCGTCGTTGGCTTGCGGCGCGTGAGCGTCTCAGGCGCGATCAGCTCGATGCCCACCGCTGCGAGCGCATCGATTCCTTCAAGCGCCGCCGCTGCGGATTCGATGTCGATGCTGTTGTGCATGGCGACCCAAGGCGTCAGGTCGGGGACAGCACTGGCGACTGCGACCAACGTGTTGGCGACGACCTGATGAAGTTTGGGCAGGAAGCGCGTATCGTGGGCGAGCGCAAGCGCAGCCGTTGTCTCGTTTTCCAGATCGGCGGCGGTGCACCAGACCCCTCGGTCGTCGGCATCGACCAACTCGAGCGTCAGCGGCCAATCGGCAGAGTCGATTCCCTCTTCCGGCAAGCCGAGTCGCAATCGCACTCGCACGAGTGGCTCGCCCTCCGCCCGCCGATGGGCGAGCGAGAACTCGGTGGCGATCTGTGCGACAGCGTCGGCGAGTTCAGC
>JAYVVU010000283.1:0-3551 GCA_043786755.1 Actinomycetota bacterium | reverse complement strand
GCCGATCGGCAAAGGCCACACCCTGCTCACCACGACGTCGCTGGTGGACTCGTTCGCCGACCGCGATGCATTTGTCGCCAGCGGCATGGTTTCCGGGGTGACCGACGGCTACCTCGCGCTGGACAAGATTCTCGCGAGCTAGCTAGACCAGCGCGCGCAGACGACGGACCTCGGCGACAAGGCGAACGACGTCCTGTCGGCTCGCGGCGATGAAGTCAAGGTCGTCACTTCCTGCCGGCTTCATCGAACCAGTCAAAGCAAACGACACATACAGGTCGGGCGATGAATCATCGAGACCACCAGTGCGAATGAACGAGTCGCCACTCGTGTGATCCCGACCCTCCACGAACGACTGCCACGGACCAGCCGTTGCCAGCGTGGCGCGAATCTCGATCTGCGCTAGTTCGGAATCAGTGAGTGCTTCGCCCATGCACCAATGATGGCCGCTGGCAACGCTACTTCAGCAGCGCGCTCTCATCGTCGCCACGCCGTCGCCGGTGCAGTTATCGAGTGCCTTGGCGCGGCCGCTCATCGCCATGATCAGGTCCATGCCTGGTCCCACGACTTCCGGTCCGTCGCCGTGCGTCGCTGTCATGTGCGCAACCAAGTGCCGAACCGTCCACGGGTCGCACACCGTCATCGTCGACCACTGGGCCTCCGTCAAGCCCTGCAATTCGGCGTACAGCGCCTTGCGCTCGATGTCGGCCATTGCTGCGAAATCCGTCGTTGCCATATCCCGTGAAGTTCCAATCGATAGCGTGCGCGTCTACGAAGCACTGCCGATGTAGGTACGTGGCATACGCTCGGTTGATGCGCCCGAATATTCTGTTTGTCACACTCGATCAGTTTCGTGGCGACTCGTATGGCGCGGCCGGTCACCCGCTCGTACGCACTCCGAATCTTGATGCAATCGCCGCCGCAGGCGTTCGCTTCGCTCGCCACTACGCGCAAGCTGCACCTTGCGCACCGGGACGCGCCGCGTTGTACACGGGCACGTATCAAATGAACAACCGCGTCGTTGCCAACGGCACGCCGCTCGACTTTCGCTTCGACAACGTTGCTCGCGCCGCGCTGCGCGCTGACTACCACCCGGTGATGTTCGGCTACACCGATCAGGCCGCCGACCCACGACGCATCAGCGACGCCGACGATCCGCGCTTGTCGAATTGGGAAGGCGTACTTCCCGGCTTCGAGGAACTGCTGTGCCTCGACGAACGACATGCCCCGTGGCTTGAGTGGCTGCGCAGTCTTGGCTACACCGACCGCGTAGTCACCGACCCCGACTACGCACTGTCCACGGAACACAAGCGGCCGGCGGAGCACTCGGTGACGCAATTTCTCACCGATCACTTCCTCGCGTGGTTGGACACCCAGAACGGCCCGTGGTTCGCGCACACGTCGTTCATTCGTCCGCATCCGCCGTATCGCGCGGCCGGCGAGTACGCGACCATGTACTCCCCCGACGACTGCCCGCCGCCGCTGCCAATCCCCGAGCCAGTGCACCAACTGCACACAACGCTGCTGGAAGTTACGGCCTGCCCAACGGAACCCGCCAAGCTCGCCTACCTATGCGCGCAGTACTACGGAATGATCAGCGAGGTCGACCATCACCTCGGTCGCATCGTCGCCGCACTGAAGGCACGCGGCGAGTGGGAGAACACAGTGATCGTGATCACCGCCGATCACGGCGAACAACTCGGCGATCAGGGGCTGCAGCAAAAGTGCGGCTACTTCGAGAGCAGCTACCACATCATCGGCATTGTGCGCGATCCTGGTCAGCCCGCCGGCCACGGCGCCGTTGTCAACGACTTCACCGAAAACGTCGACATCATGCCGACCATCTGCGACCTGATGGGTGTACCCGTGCCCCTGCAGTGCGACGGGCTACCGCTCACTCCCTTCTTGCGTGGCGAGCGTCCACTTCATTGGCGGCACAGCGCGCACTACGAGTGGGATTGGCGCGACGCCTTGATTGGTCAGCGCGAACATCCGTGGCCGTGGGATCGCCGACTCGAGCGCAAGAACCTCGCCGTGTTGCGCACCGAGACTCACGCTTACGTGCAGTTCGGCGAAGGCGACTGGTTGTGCTTTGATCTCGCCGCGGATCCGAGTTGGCAAACACAAACCATCGACCCGGCAGTCGTGTTGCCGCTGGCGCAGGAGATGTTGGTGTGGCGCCAACAGAATCTCGATCGCCAGCTGACCGGAATGTTGTTGGTCAACGGCGGCATCGGTCGCCGCCCCGACGCGGTCGCAGTTAGCTGATCCGTTCGTAGATCAGGTCGATCGGTTTGCGCCCTTCCGCTAGCCCGCGCGTCTCAAAGCGCGTGACCGGCCGCCACTCGGGTCGCGCAACAACGCCACCGCGCAAACGCGACTCGAGTGCGCACAACTGTTTCACCTGCTGTGCGTAGATCTGGATGTCAGTCGCGACGTGCAGCGTGCCGCCAACTCGCAAGCAGTCGACGAGTTGCGGGACGACGTCGGCGCGTGCAAGTCGACGATTGCGTTGGCTGGTCTTCGGCCACGGATCAGGGAAGTACAAGCGCACACCAGAAAGCGAGCCGTGTGGAATGCGGGGCAGTAGAGCGAGTACATCGTCTTCCACCACGCGCACGTGTTCCCAGCCGTTGAGATCGACCGCCTTCAGTACTTGTGCGACACCGTTCGTGTGCACTTCGACGCCGACTACCGCCTCATTCGGACGCTCGGTCGCCATCGCGACCAGTGCTTCGCCACCACCGAAACCGATATCGAGCACGACGGCAACTGGCGCAGTTTGCGTGGGAAACACCGTCGACCAGTCGAGGATTCCCTCTGCTGGCAGCGACCAACGAACACTTCGCTCGCGATAAAGCTCCAAGCCTTCGGGCGACAATCGTCGGCGACGCACGCGAAAACTGCGGATAGGAGGATGCGGCGGTGTCACCATCGGGATCATTGCTACCACCGCTAACCTCGGGCCGGTCATGCAGGTGGAAGCGGGAACAGACGGGCAACACGAACGAGTTCGCTTACCGGTCATTCCGTCACTGCTAGCACTCGGCTCCGGAGTGGTGTGGAGCCTCGGAATTGTCAACGCTCGCAAGGCCGTCCATACCGACGCGTTTCAGTATCTGATCTGGCGTTCGATCGGCGTGATCATCGTCATTGAGGCGATCGGCTTGTGGCGCCGGCAACCGGGTCGCATGTTCCTCGCCTGGCGCAGTGGTCGTGTGATGGCCGCTGCCAACCTCGGCATCTTCCTCGCATCTATCGCATTCGTTTACGCGGTGAAGACAACGACGCCTGCGAACGCAGCCTTTCTGAGTTCGCTGACGCCGTTGGTCGCGATGGTGTTCGCCACGTTCCTCGGCGAGCGCCTGACACGCTCGACGATTATCGCCCTCGCCGTCGGCGTTGCGGGACTGGTCGTCACCGTGTTCGGCGACCTCGGCGCCGGCAACATGAAAGGCAACATTGCAGCCTTCGCGTCCTCGATCGGCTTCGCCTTGTACGCCACTTGCCTGCGCACCGATCAGCGCAAGGATTGGTCGCCGGTGCTCGCTGGC
>JAYVVU010000282.1:0-3561 GCA_043786755.1 Actinomycetota bacterium | reverse complement strand
GCGGGGTGCGCAATTCGTGCGACACGTCGGCGACGAAGCGACGCATTCGCGTTTCGGAGTCGCGCAGATCGGCTTCGACTCTGTCGCGTTCTTCGAATGCGCTGTCGATTCGGTCGAGCATTGTGTTCAGGGCTTTGGCGAGCCTGCCGACTTCCGTATCGGCCTCAGCGCCATCGGCGCGACGGTCGAGCTGGCCGCCCTCGGCGATCGCCAAGGCTGTCTGTTCCACGTTGCGTAAGGGCTTCAGCCCGGCGCGTACCAGAAACCAACCGCCGCCAATCGCGACTATGAGCGCACCTGCTGCGACGACCAGTTCGATGAGCAGCAACTGCCGCTGCGACTCGCGAAGTTCGTGCATTGGTTGGCCGATGAACAGGGTCGTCCCGTCGGAGAGCAGCGCAATGCGCAGTCGCAGTTCGTCGTCGCCCGATGAGGTCGTGACCGTTCGGAAGACTGCAACGTCGCGGTCACCCTTGGGGGGACCAGTCGACCAGTCGACCTTGATGTCTTCGAGTGCGACAGTGGCCATCTCGTGTCCTGGTTCGCGTGCCGGAATCAACAGCCGTGTGGTGCCGTCGGGGTCTTGAATTCCAACAAACGTGCCCGGCGCGGTTTGCGACACCAGGAACTCCAAGTCCTCGGCTCCCGAGGCCACGATCTCCTCGATTGGCTCGTGCGCGCGCTCGAGCGACTGATCGAGCTGATGCAGCTGTGTGCGCGAGAACTCGACGTAGGTGGCGAAGCTCGCGAGCGAAAGCGCGATGAGTGCGACAACAGCGACGCTGGCGACAAGGCGGGCGCGCAGCGACACTCAGCTTTCCCCTTCCTCTTCGCGCAGTACGTAACCGACCAGGCGAATTGTGTGGATCAGCGGAGTTCCGAGCTTGTTGATCTTCTTGCGCAGATAGCTGATGTAGGTCTCCAGAATGTTGGAGTCGCCGTCGAAGTCGTAGTGCCACACGTGATCGAGGATCTGGGACTTCGACAACACCCGTTGCGGATTCATCAAGAAGAAGCGCAACAGGTTGAACTCGGTCGCGGTCAACTCGATCGCAGTCCCGGCGCGTGTGACTTCGCGAGTGTCCGGGTCGAGCACCAGGTCGGCGAATTGCAGTTGGTTGCCGGTGGGTGCGGCGGCCGCGGTGCGCTGCAGGATTGCTCGCACGCGCACGACAATCTCTGCCAACGAGAACGGCTTCGTGACGTAGTCGTCGCCGCCAGCCGCAAAGCCGGCGATCTTGTCTTCGAGCGCATCGCGGGCGCTGAGGAACAGCACCGGAATGTCGAGTCCGTCGGCGCGGATTCGCCGCGCCACTTCAAGTCCGTCGATGTCAGGAAGCATCACATCGAGCACGATGAGGTCGGGCTGGCTTGTCTGCGCTTGCGTGAGTCCGTCGCGCCCGGTGCGTGCCTCGAGCACCTCGAAGCCCTCGTAACGCAACGCCGTCGCGACCGCATCGATAATGGAAGGCTCGTCGTCAACGACAAGTATTCGTCTAGCGGCCGCGGTCACAACCTCAGTCAACACCACGACTGGCAAGTCGCCAGCCACAAGCGATGATTCTCAGCTGGCTCTCAGCATCGCATCGCAAGGTCGACCAAGTGGGGTGTGCTGAGGTGGAAGACTGCCCGACTATGAGCCTGCCGCCACCTCCGCCGCCCAATCCCAATTTCGCACAACAGCCGGTCGGTCCGCCGCCCGGCTACACGCCGTACGTCGCGGGGGCGACCGGACAGGTAATGCCGTCGAAGGGTCTCAGCAAAGCGATGGTCGTAGTGTTCTGGTGCACGACCGCGACCGCCGCCCTTGTTGGCTTCGCGCTCTACCGGCGCAAGACGGTTTGGGATGACGTGGTCAATGGCGACGGAACGTTCGCTGATCTTGACGGTGCCGACTCGCTAGTTGGCGGGCTGATCGTGTTGCAATTGGCCCTGTTGTTGACGAGTGCAATCGTCTGCTGCCTCTGGTCGCGGCGCATCGCCGAGAACGCAAAAGCGCGCGGCGTGCTCGATGTCAAGCCTGGCCTTGCGGCCGGCGGCTGGTTCATCCCGCTCGGTTGGTTCTGGGTCGGATTCAACCAACTGAAGAAGTCTGTTGCCGGCGTCGGTGGTAACTCGCCTTCATTGGCCAAGTGGCAGATGTTCTTCGTTGGCCAGGCCATTGCCGGGTGGTTGATAAACCGCTTCGGCAACTTCGACACCGCTGGCGATCCCGGTGAGTTGAGCGACCGGCTGCGTAATCAAGGCCTGGTCGGATTGGTCGGTGTCGTCCTCTATGCAGGCGCCACTATCTTCGCCGCCAAAGCCGCACGCGAGATCAACACAGCCGTAACCGGCGACGCCTGACTACGTAGCAGGTAGGTACCACTTGTCGCCGGTGAGGACTCGTTCCGCCTCGGCTGGGCCCCACGAACCGCGGAAGTAGGGGTGCACTGCAGTACCGACTCCGCCGGTCGCCGTGCCTGCCGCGCTGTCTAGCGCCGGTTGGACGACGCGCCACGTTTGCTCGACGATGTCTTCGCGCGCGAAGCGGCGGGGTTCGCCAGCGAGCGCGTCGCCGAGTAAACGCTCGTATGCGTCGCGTCGCTCGCCGAGCGCGGCCGCGAAGTCGACCGCGACATCGACTTGCTGACTGTCGAGATGTTGGCCGGGCGTCTTCGCCTGCAGCGTGAACGTGACGCCGTCTTGCTTGCCGAGTCGGAAGCGGACGAGGTTGCGCTCCGGAGTCGGACCGCCTGCCTCGTCGAACAGCAGGCTTGGTGGTTCGCGAAACTCGACGACGACTTCAGTCGCGTTTGCGGTGAGTCCCTTACCGCAGCGCACGTACCACGGCACCCCCGCCCAGCGCCACGAATCGATTTCGAGTTTGGCGGCGACGAACGTTTCGACGGTCGAGTCGGGGGCGACGCCTTCTTCCTCGCGATAGCCGACGTATTGGCCGCGAACCATCGTTGCCGGGTCAACCGGACGCATCGCAGCGAAGACCTTTGCCTTCTCGTCCTGCAGGAAACTGCTCTCTGGCCCGACCGGTGGCTCCATCGCGACCAGCGCGAGAACCTGCAGCAAGTGATTTTGCAGTACGTCACGAATGGTGCCGACGCCGTCGTAGAACGAACCGCGACCTTCGACCCCGATCGTTTCGCTCATCGTGATCTGCACACTGCGTACATAGTTGCGGTTCCACACCGGCTCGAGCAGAGTGTTGCTGAAGCGGAAGACGAGCAGATCCTCGACGCTTTCCTTGCCGAGGTAGTGGTCGATACGGAAGATTCGTTCTTCGGGGAAAATCGTGTGCAGCGTGGTGTTCAACTCTTTCGCGCTGGCGAGATCGCGACCGAATGGCTTTTCAACGACGATGCGGCCGCGCTCGTTCAAGCCGACGGAGGCGAGCGACTGCGCGACGGTGGGGAACATCGTCGGGGGGATCGCCATGTAGAAGACGGCGTGCTCGCTCTTGTGCTTCTTCAACGTGCGCGCCAGGGTGGCCCAGGTCTTCGGGTCGGCGTAGTCGCCTTGGATGAGATCGAGGCGTGCGAGAACAGCTTCGATGACGGCTGCCTT
>JAYVVU010000281.1:0-3561 GCA_043786755.1 Actinomycetota bacterium | reverse complement strand
CATCGGTGTCACTTGGTATTCCTTCCTATTGCTCTGGGTGTTGCTTGCTGGTTGATGAGGGGGACTGTTTACTTACGGCCCGGATTGAGTGCGGCCTTCAGCGTGCTGCTTGCAGTGAACTTCATGCGCGTTGATGCGGCGATGCTGACGGGTGCCCCCGTCTGCGGGTTACGACCTGTGCGCGCCTCTGACTTCGAGGTGCTGAACGAGCCGAACCCTTGCCACGTGACCTTGTCGCCCGCCTTCGCGGTTGCGGTCACGATGTTGAAGAACGCGCCGACTGCACTCTCTGCGTCGGACTTGCTGACGCCTGACTCGTTCGCAATTGCGTCGATCAGCTCTGCTTTGGTCATTGACTTGATACCTCCGGGTATCGGTCTTCTTTACGTAACGGACCTGTTACGTATACAAATCGAACCGGATTTCGGGGCACATTTCAAGTATTTCCGTTGTTGCATTTGCAACAAGTGCCGGAGGGCACACCCGGACCCTTTTCAGGTCGATGCGTCACAGCACGATTCTTACACGCGCGGTGCATCCACCACTGGCATGCACGTCTGCGCTACAACTGCATTTGTTGCGGAACCTCTCTTGCGTCCTCGTCAATCGCGACTCACAACTGGAGCGCCGTTGACCGACCTGCTGTCACAGCGGCACGAGCGTGCGCAGTCCGGTTCCACTGTGCGCACTCGCGTGGTTCTCGACACTTCCGTGCTGATCGGTGATCCGACGTGCTTCGATGCGTTCGCCGGACTCGACGTTGTCATCCCGTTCACCGTCATTGAAGAGCTCGACAGCCTGAAGACACGCCCCGACGACGTCGGGCGCGCTGCGCGCACGGCGTTGCGCACGATCGAAGAGCTGCGCGTGCGTGCCGGCGGCTCACTCGCAGTGCCAGTCACCGTCGGAAATCCTGCGGCCGACGGCACGCTGCAGATTGAAATCAACGGCGTGCAGAAGCATCTGCTCATCGAGCACGGTCTCGACCCTGCGGTCCCCGACAATCGCATCATCGGTGCCGCACTCGGACAGTCGCAGCACGCACCGACTCGCATGGTGTCCAACGACGCGGCATTGCGCATAAAGGCAGCACACCTCGGACTCGAAGCAGTCGAGCATCATCCGATCGGTCGCTCGACAATCACGCGTGCAACGGGCTGGACGACGCTCGAAACGACGCACACCGCCATCGATCAGCTCTACGCCGACGGTCGTGTCGAGTGCGCACTGATCACCGGCGCTGACGATCTTCTCGAAAACGCGTTCGCCGTTCTGCGCAGCGGCTCGCAATCGGCACTCGTGCGTCGGGTCGACGACGAGATGACACTGTTGCCGCACAATGCACCAGAGGCATGGAGCCTGCGCCCCCGATCGAAAGAGCAACGCTTCGCACTCGAGTTGCTGCTCGACCCTGATGTCAGCGTGGTCGCGCTCGACGGTCGCGCCGGCACCGGCAAGACGTTGTTGGCGATCGCCGCCGGGCTCGAGCAAGTCGTCGAGCAGCGGGCGTATGAGCGGTTAGCGGTGTATCGGCCGCTCGTTCCAGTGGGCCGTGCCGACGTCGGCTTCTTGCCCGGTGGCCTCGACGAAAAGCTGGATCCGTGGATGTCGGCGATTCACGACGCGATCGTGGCGCTCACCGATCAGCGCAGCCAGCACGACGCGAATCGCCTGGTAGACGAGCTAGTTGGCCGCAATCAGCTGTCGCTCGAGTCGGTCACCTTCCTTCGTGGGCGCAGCCTGCATCGCCAGTTTGTGGTCGTCGACGAGGCCCAAAACCTGGAGCCGACGACCTTGAAAACCGTGCTCACCCGCATCGGCGAGGGCACGAAGGTGATCTTCACCGGCGACACCATCCAGATCGATGCGCCCTACCTGGGCGAGTCCAACAACGCGCTGGCAGTACTGATCCAAGCGTTCGGCGGGCAGACGTGTTTCGGTCACCTGACGCTCAGCGCCTGCGAGCGCAGCAACGTCGCCAGCCTGGCCGCCGAACTTCTGTAGTTAGCCGTTGCAGGTAAAGGTCACAGCGAATCCGGTGTCAGACCCCTGCCCTAGTGTGCAACACATGTCCGATTCCATCAGCTCGCAGCGGTTCGCTGTGGTCGATGTCGAGACTTCCGGGCTCTCCATCCGTCGCCACCATGTACTGCAAGTCGGGGTTGTCGTCATCGACGGATCGGGTACCGTGCTCGATCGTTGGAGCAGCTTGCTCGCGCCGCGCTCTCGGCTCTGGTTTCGCGTTGGCCCAACGTGGTTGCACGGCATCCGCCGACGCGATGTGCGCATCGCACCGCCGGCCGCGTCCGTGATGTCCGAGTTGGCACGCAAGCTCGATGGCGCCCGCTTCGTTGCACACAACGCCGAGTTCGATCTGGCATTCCTGCGCAAGGCCGCCAAGCGAGCGCGCGTGCAATTGCAACTCAACGATCCGCTGTGCACACTCCGTCTATCGCGTCAGCTCGACCCCGACCGCACGATGTCGCACCGACTCGGCGATCTGTGCGAACGCAATGGCATTCACCTCGTCAAGCCGCACGACGCGTTGGCCGATGCCGATGCAACGGCGGCGGTGCTGCCCTACCTGTTACAGGCGCACAGCATCGCGACCGTCGATCAATTGCCGGCGTGGGTGCCAGCTTCGTAAGTCGCGAGCAGAGTGCGCGCCGCGCGAGCACCGAGGTCTTTCCACTCGGGCGGGTCGACGACCTTTGCTTCAGCGCCGAGCCGTAGCAACAATTGTTCCAGCCAGTGCTCGCTCGCGATGCTGACGACCAACTCCCAACCGTTCTTGATCGCCGTCACCGAGCGCGTCGGGTAGCGCTCGGCGACCCAGGTCTCGGATGCCGGCACGCGCAATCGTGCGGTCGGCAGGTCGGCATCGGCGAACCAAGTGCCATCGGCGGGGACCTCGACGTCGCGGGGCGCGTCGATCACGCCCGTCGCCTCCAGCTGCTCGATGCGGTCGATGCGGAAGGTCCGCGACTCGCCGCTGAGATGATCGTCGGCGATCACGTACCAAGCGCCCCCGTCGACGAAGACGCGGCGCGGGGTGATCTCGCGTTCAGTTCGCCGATCAGCCGCCGGCGACCAGTAGTGAATGCGCAACCGTTCGCGCTTGGTAGCCGCATCGGTGACAGCGGCAGTTGCCGGTGGCTGTGGCGTGTCCACCACGACCGCGTCGTCGCCGAGTGCTGCCGCCAACTTCGCCAACGCGCGCGCCAGCGCTCCCCCGCTGTCGGCGCCGGGCAACTGCATCGCGATGCGCGCCGCGGCGAGGAGCGCGAAACCCTCCGGCGCTGTGAGGCGCAGCGGCCGAGTGAACAACCTCTGCACTCCGGCGTACACCGTGCCGTCGTCGATGAACACGTCGACCATCTCGTCGAGAAACGGTGGCAGCCCACACATCGCGGCGAGTTCGAGATCCTTGACCAGCTCGGACTCGCTGACCTCGAAGCGATCGCTCATCTCGGCCAGCGATGCTTCGCTGCGCTCCATCAACCAGGGCAGCATGACCAACAGTCGGCGCAAGCGATCGCCGGTGGGTCGCGGTCCACGCCG
>JAYVVU010000280.1:0-8222 GCA_043786755.1 Actinomycetota bacterium | reverse complement strand
CGTCGGCCGGCCAAACCGGAAGTCAGGTGCTGCGCGCGGCGATCGATTCGATCGACACGCTCACGCCGTTGCAGCGCACGGTGCTTGATGGTTGGTTCACGCGCGAGATCGAGAACCTGTACGCGGCACCGATCGACGACTTCGCCGCCGATACCGGCTTCGAGGACTACGAGCTGCCTGGGCACGACTGCCTGATTACCTCAAGCCTCACCCCGGCACTCGAGTACTTCGCCGACGATCTCGACATCCGTTTCGGGCACCGCGTTGAAGTACTAACTGCGCAGCCACCGTGGACCACCGACTCCGGATTGCGCTCCGATCACGTAATCGTCACGGTCTCGATCGCCGCATTGCGCGGCGATCGAATCCGCTTCGACCCGCCGCTACCGAAGCTCGTGCGCAGCGCGATCGCACTCATCAGCGTCGGCCCGGTCACGAAACTGTTCGCCACCTACGACACGGCGTGGTGGCCAAAGCAACGTCCGATCCGGACGATCGGTACCGACCTACAGATCGCCGTCGACATGACGCCGATGACCGGCACTCCGCTGTTGTGTTGGTTCGCCACCGGCGATGCCGCGCGCAGAATTGAGCAACTGACCGAATACGAATGCTGCGAACTCGTCGACCGAGTGGCCCGCGAGTGCGATCTGCTCCCGGCGACCGCTAGTTACTGAGGCGTTGGCGCCGAGGCGCTAATCGCGCCGAGTGCCGAGTTCGGATCGCGCACAATGGCGAGGTCGCCAAGCGTCACGATGCCGGTCAGTTGGCCGCCCGCGCTCGTCACGAGCACGTCGCCGATGTTGCGGTCGCGCATCAACCGGGCAGCATCGGCAATGGTGGCGGTGCCTGGACAGGTCACCAGCTCGGTGGTCATCACGTCTTGGATGGTGGAAGGCATCGAAAGCTCCTAGAAGTTGGTTGAGTCGTTGGCGACTCCTTGACCGTGCCCGAATTGTGCGTGATTGAAACCGATACGAAGACATCGGCCTCGCGCCACCCCATGTTCCGGCAGCACCAATCAGGGTTCGTCGATCGCCTCGCCGATTTCGGCAGGGATGTCGCCTCGCGAATGCAGGACGCGCCATACGTCGATGAAATCGACCGTCGCGACGTAGAAGATGAGGTGCGGAAGTCCGTCGAGCGGCATTACTCGAATGTCTGGAATCCCCAACTCGTACGCGAACCGCAACGAACCGACAAGAGGGTTCTTGCTCATCCGTTCAACGGCGTGTTGCACGGCATCGATGAACTTCAGCGCGACCGACCAGCCAGCTTCATTTAGGTAGTGGTCGACAGCGACGTCGATGTCGTGTGCCGCGACCGCACGCAGCGCTACCGGACTGCGCGCCACTGCGTTCAGTCGCCTGAGGGGCTGCGACGGCGCAAGGCGGCGAAGTAGCCATCGTCCGCGACGGGCCCAACTTCCGAAGTCGCACCGGCGAGCAGCAGTCGTCGGAGGTGCTGGCGGTCCATATCGCGGCGAATGAGATCGCGCACGTATTCACTCGTCGACCCATAAGCGCCGGCGCCAACCTGATCGTCGACGTACGACTTGAGTTCATCCGGCAGCGACACGTTCATCGTCGACATAGCCGTCACCATACCCGCCGATGGCAAAGATTGCCATAAGTGGACCCTTCGCAGTTTGCCACGCCTAACAGGCAGCGTGAAACACTCGCCCCGTGAAAGCGATCCCCGAGCGCCAGTACCGACGGCTACACGTCGCCGCCGGAATCATTGTGGGTATTGCTATTGGTGTCGGCGACGTAGTGCAGCACAACGACCTCATCCTCATCCCATTGTTCGTATTGGCGCCGCTCATTGCATGCATTCGCGCCACGGCGCAGCAAACGTTCCGTGTCGCCACGCTGGCGGTACTAGCCGCCGTCGGCTTCGGATGGATCGACGAGATATGGGGGACGACGCGCCACGCCGTCGCCGTCGCGACCACGTTGCTCGGTGGCCTTCTGGCCGTTTGGCTTGCGGCTTCGCGCCAAGCGCGTGACCGTCAGTTGGCGGCGTCGCTGCCGGTGCTACGCGCTGCCGATCGCTTGAAGGCGTCGCTCAACACGGGCCGTATGGGCGAGTGGACTTGGGACAACGTGACCGGCGAAGTGAACTGGGATACGAACGTTGCCGAGTTGTTCGGTTTGCTCGAGGGAGAATTCAACGGCACCTTCGACATGTGGCTTCGGCTCATCGATGAGCGCGACAGAGTGTTAGTGCAGAGTTCGATTGGCGCAGCACTCGAAAAGCGCGCGCCATTCCGATTCGATCATCGCTGCACCTGGCCCGACGGCAGCACGCACTGGATCGAAAGCATCGGCGACGTCACCGTCGACCCGAAGACTGATGAAGTCGTCGGCGCTTTCGGGCTTGCTGTCGACGTCGACGAGCGCCACCGCCAAATCGAGGAACGAACTCGTTTGCTGGAGTTCGAGCGGCGCCAGCGCCAGCGCGCGGAGTACATGGGCAGCATCAACGTCGTGCTCTCGCAGTCGGTCGACATCGATGAGATCGTGCAAGTCGTGGCAAGGACATTCACTCCCGAGTTTGCTGATTGGTGCGCGATCGTCATTGCGATTGATCGTCCTCGCTCGCGCCCATTAATCAGTGTCGCTCATCATGATCCCGACAAAGTTCGCTGGCTGGACCGACTCCTCGTTCAGTATCCATACGACCCCGATGGTCGGTGGGGACTGTCTGCAGTCATTAGAAGCGGAAAGCCCGAACTGGTATCGCAGGTTGATCCGAAACGCCTCGCGGGTGTCGACCCCGAAGTCCTCGCGAACGTCGACCCTGCTTCCGTTATCTCCGTTCCGCTGTTCGGTGCGCTCGGCACACTCGGCGCAATGCAAGTGATTCGTGGGAGCCATGCCGCGCCGTACTCGACCAGCGACCTCGAGTTCGTCGACGACGTTGGCGGTCGCGTGGCGGCAGCACTCAACACCGCCATCCTGTTTCAACGACAAGCACGCGGTCGCGCAGCGCTCGAGACGCTGCAGACGGTGAGTGGGCTGATCGCGTCGGTTGCAACCTCGGACGAAATCGTTCGGACCGCACTCGTCCACGGTGTCAGCGGAATTCACGCGACCAGCGGTTCGCTGTTTCTCACCGATGCCGATGATGCGCTGGCGCTTAAGGAAGAGATCGGGCTTGCGGACGACGCGCGGCGCGACGCCGAACTGAACGTCGCACAACGAGCGGTGGATGAACGCCGAAGCGTCATGGACCGCGTGCCCACTGAAACCGGCGATCGATTCGTTGCCGGAGCCCCGATGGAGATCATGACCCGTGTCGTCGGTGCGCTGGCGTTCACGTTCGACGACCAAAGCGAACCGACACCGGAAGAACTCTCGATGCTCGCGACGCTGGGCTCGCGTTGCGCAGGTGCGTTGGAGCGAGCCTCGCTGTACGAGCGCGAACGAACAATTGCGCTGACTCTGCAGAATCGATTGCTCTCGACACTCCCCGAGACGCCCGACTGGATTGAGGCGGCCGCTTCGTACGTCCCTGCTACTGGACTCGAAATCGGCGGCGACTGGTTCCAAGTTCTCGATCTCAGCGATGGCCGACTGGTCGCCGTCGTCGGCGATGCCGTCGGCCACGGCCTTGGCTCAGCGGCCGCAATGGGTCAGCTGCGCGCGTCGTTCATCACTGCGGTGGCCAACGATGCCGACCCGTTGCGTGCGCTCGCCGCGGTCGACTTGTTCGCCGGCCGCGGCTCGGACACCATGGCCGCATCCGCCGCGTATGTGCTGGTTGATCCTTCGGGCGTTGCGCTCTATGCGAGCGCGGGGCATCCGCCCATCGTCTTAGTGCCCGCTCGCGGGTCGGCGACGATCGTCGAAGGCGCTCGCGGCAGTTTGCTCGGCTTGCATACGACTCCCGGCGAGGGCCTCACAATTCCATTCGAGTCGGGCGACCTGCTCGTGATGTTCACCGACGGACTTGTCGAGTCGCGCCAGGAGCACATCGACGATGGTCTCCAGCGGCTGGTCAAGGCAGTCGACGATGCACGCCACCTACCACTTCAAGAAATGTGCGACGCGGTGGTCCAGTCGTGTATCGCCGAGCGCTCGCCAGACGACGACATCGCCATCCTCATCCTCCACCGCGTGTAACCGCCGGCGGTCAGAGCAGAACGCGAGAGCCTCTAGTGTGTCTCGCACTAGGCGAAGGAGGACAGCGATGACATCACTCACACAGGGTCGGAGTTCGAGTGCGGCCCTCGAGTTGGCGGCAGGCGTCAACGGGCTCGCCGCATCGGTGGCGGAGCACCGCAGCGAGTTCGATTCGAACGGTCGCTTGCCTGATCACCTCTTCGAGCAACTTGCAGCGCTCGGTCTGTTCCGCCTGCTCTTGCCGGCGGCGCTGGGCGGGCCGGGCCTGTCAGCTCTCGAGTTCATGGATGTCGTCGAGGCAGCCGCGGCCCTCGACGGCACCGTCGGTTGGCTCGTCGGCAACGGCGGCGGCATGGCCCGGGCCGGCGGATACCTGCCGGCAGAAAGCACGCGAGAGATTTTCGACGACCCCTTGGCGTTCGTGGTCTCGTCGACTGGTGCGGTCGGACGCGCGGTTCGCGTTCCAGGTGGCTACTCCGTGACCGGACGGTGGCCATTCGGAAGCGGTTCTCCGCACGGCACGTGGTTCTCGCCCGTATGCGCTGTCGAGGCGAACGAACAAGCGACCAGCGAACTGATCTTTGTGTATGCGCCGCGAAAAGATGTGCTGCTGCACGACAACTGGAAGGTGTCGGGTCTCTGTGCCACAGGAAGCGTCGACTTCGAATTGGTCGACGTGTTCGTGCCCGACCGTTTCGCGCACGCCTTTCAACCGGAGCCGACGCAGCCCGGCACGCTCTATCGACTACCGACGCGTTCGATCTTTCCGTGGACGGTGGCCACTGTGCCCCTCGGCATCGCGGCTGGCGCCATTAACGACTTCGCCACTACTGCCAACTCCGCCAAGCGACGCGGCGACAGCGTCCCGCTCGCCGAACGGGAGCTGATTCAGTCGCAGGTCGGCCAGATCCAGGCGCGCACCGCTGCCAGCCGCGCCTACCTGCGCAACACGATGAGCGCGTTGCTGGACGGGACTGAGTCCGGCACAGACCTAGACGCCAATCGGGTCGACTTCCGACTCGCGTGCACCTTCGCCAGCCAATCGGCCCTCTGGGCAATCGATCTGATTACCGAGATGGCCGGAGCGGTTGCGATCCTGCGCTCGTCGCCGCTCGAACGACGCGAGCGAGACGCCCGTGCCGCAGCGAAGCACGTCGCAATGAGTCCGGCTGCCTACATCACCGGCGGAAAGCTTCGACTCGGATGCGAGCTTCCGCCCGGCGCCTTCTGACCCGCGTCGACAGGTTGGGAATAGTTGTGCGCGCAATGAAGTTGCACATGGCCTGAGCATCACGATCCAACAACCGACTGAGCGCTTTGTCACCGACCTCGGTTGGCTCGATTCGAAGCATTCGTTCAACTTCGGCGACCAGCACTAGGTCAGCCGCATTGGCACCGCTCAGCGCAGCTTCACGATCCATCGCGGCCCCTCCAATGTGGACACTAGAAGCCCAGGCGGACCATAGTGATCGAATTATGACAACGCCGCCGATCCTCTCGCTTACTCCCCGACTTCGCTCAACCATCTTCTCCAGTCGTGTCGAGGCGTTCGGAGTCAAGTCGTACACGGTGTACAACAAAATGCTGCTGCCAACCCAGATCCGTGGTGTTGAGGAGGACTACCACCACCTGCGCAGCGCGGTGCAGGTGTGGGACGTGGCGTGCGAGCGCCAAGTCGAAATTGCCGGGCCTGATGCTGCTCGCTTCACGCAAATGCTGGTCGTTCGCGATCTGCGTTCGTTCGTCGTCGGCCGTTGTGGGTACACCCCCTTGTGCGACCACGACGGCCGCATGATCAACGACCCGATCGTTTCGCGCGTTGGTGACGACCGCTTCTGGTTGTCGATCGCCGACTCCGACGTATTGCTGTGGGCCAGCGGTATTGCGCGCACGCTCGGACTCGACGTGGAAGTGACCGAGCCGGATGTATCGCCACTGGCCGTACAAGGGCCGCGTGCCGACGACGTGATGGCGAAAGTCTTCGGTGAGGTAGTGCGCGAGATCAAGTTCTTCCGGTTCCGAGCGCTCGCGTTCCGCGGGCACGAAATGTTCGTTGCGCGCACAGGGTGGAGCGCGCAAGGCGGCTTTGAGATCTACGTCGACGACGCTGAAATCGGCGGACTGCTCTACGACGAGTTGATGCTCGCCGGCGTCGAGTTCGACATCGGCCCCGGCTGCCCAAACCTGATCGAACGGATCGAGGCCGGGTTGCTGACTTACGGCAGCGACATGACGCGCGAACACACCGCGCTTGAAGCAGGACTCGAAAAATACTGTTCGCTCGACGCCCCGATCGAAGCGATCGGGCTCGACGCGCTACGCCGCCAACGCGACGAAGGACTGAGTCGCCGCTTATGCGGTTACATGATCGAAGGCGATCGGGTGCCACTGCCGCGCGCGGCGTGGCCCGTGCTTGTTGACGGTGCCCAGGTGGGCACGGTGACCTCGGCTGTTTGGTCGCCACGCCTGCAAACCAACGTCGCGCTCGGCATGATGCCGATTGAACTGACCGCGATCGGCACCGAGATGAGTGTCGTCGCGCCCGACGGCACCCGCTCGGGACGGGTTTGCGAAGTGCCGTTTCCCGGCGCAGTGCAACGATGAGCGACTCATTACAGTGACCAGCCATGGCAACGCCTGACTTCCTGCGGTTCGACACGCTGAGCCTGCACGCTGGCCAACAGCCCGACCCGACCACCGGCGCTCGTGCCGTACCGATCTACTTCACCACGTCGTACGCGTTCCCAGACACCGACGAAGCCGCGGCGCTGTTCAATCTGGAAGCGCCCGGCCACATCTACAGCCGCATCTCGAACCCGACAGTCGCCGTGCTAGAAGAGCGCATCGCCGCGTTGGAAGGAGGCGTCGGTGCCGTGTGCGCCGCCAGCGGCACCGCTGCGTTACATCTCGCAGTGGCCACATTGCTCAGCGCCGGCGACCACATCGTCGCTTCCAAGAACCTGTACGGCGGGTCGTTCAACATGATGAACCTGACGCTGCCGCGGTTCGGTATCACCACCACCTTCGTCGACCCGCGCGACCCCACTGCGTTCGCGGCCGCCATGCAACCGAACACCAAGCTGTGCTACGGCGAGACGTTGGGTAACCCCGGGATCGAAGTGATGGACGTGGCCGCAATCGCAGACGTCGCCCACGCACACGGATTGCCACTAATGGTCGACTCGACGTTCTCGACGCCATACCTGTTCCGCCCCATCGAACACGGTGCCGACATCGTCTTGCACTCAATCACCAAGTTCCTCGGCGGACACGGCACGGCGCTTGGAGGTGTAATCGTCGATGGCGGTCGCTTCGACTGGGCCGCCAGCGGCAAATTCCCGACACTCACCGAGCCCTACGCTGGCTATCACGGCGTGGTGTTCGCCGAAGAGTTCGGCCCCTCCGCGCTCGGGATGCGCGCGCGAGCGGAAGGTTTGCGCGACTTCGGCGCATGCATGAGCCCGCACAACGCGTTCGCGCTCTTGCAAGGAATCGAGACCCTGCCGTTGCGCATGGCGCGCCATGTTTCCAACACCGACCGCGTGCTCGAGATGTTGCAGAACAACGATGCAGTCAGCTGGGTCAAGCATCCGCGAGTTCCTTCGCATCCCGACTTCGAGTTAGCCAAGCGGCTGTACCCAAAGGGAGTCGGAGCGATCCTCAGCTTCGGAGTCAAAGGCGGCCGTGCCGCCGGGCGCCGATTCATCGAGGCCGTGCAGCTCGCAACGCATCTCGCCAATGTCGGTGATGCCAAGACGCTGGTGATCCATCCCGGTTCGACAACCCACGGCCAGCTGACCACCGAACAACTCGTCACCGCGGGCATCTCGGAAGACCTGGTCAGGTTGTCAGTCGGGTTGGAAGACCCCGACGACATCATCGAAGACCTCGAACGCGCGTTGAAGGCCAGCCAGCGATGATCGTCGCCGTCAACGGCGTCGATGCTCACGCCGCGACCGGCGGAGTCGAACTCACGGGCAGCGAACCGGTCGTGTTGTTGATCCATGGCGCGGGCATGGACTCCACCGTGTGGCAACTGCAAACGCGCTACCTCGCGCATCGCGGTCTGTGCGCGGTCGCGGTCGACCTGCCCGG
>JAYVVU010000279.1:0-3584 GCA_043786755.1 Actinomycetota bacterium | reverse complement strand
GGCCGCAGTCGATCATCAGCTGATCCATCGTGACCACACCAACTACTCGCCGACGAACTCCGCCGAGCAGTACCTCACCGCCGACCGCGCCATATCGGCGAGGTACGCCATCGGCATACCCCAGCGGCAAGGTCGCGACTGTTGTGTCGCGCTCGAACACGTGGCGCAGTCCGTACGAGATTCCCTCACCGGCGCGTACCTGCTTGACGAACGAGACCCGCGCATGCAGCGAAAGCGCCGGTCGCAAAGAGCTGCACAGCGGCCTCATCTCAGGGCTAGGCGCCAGGCCGTAGATCGAAATGCCGGTGCGCACGAAGTCGCGACGCGCCGCGGAGTGAAGGATCGCCCCTGCCGAGTTGGCCGCATGCACGACCGGTGGCTGGTGCCCAGCTTTCGCTAACGCGGCGAGTGCTGTGTCGAGGCGCTCGAGTTGTATGCGGGTGAAGTCGTTGTCGGCTTCCTCCGAGACGGCAAGGTGCGTGAACACACCGGCAAGCGAGACTGCGGGCGATGCCGCGATCATGTCGGCAAGTGCAACGGCATCCCCCGGAACGACGCCGACACGGTGCATCCCGGTGTCGATCTTGAGATGTACCGGGTGGCCACTCCCGCCCGCAGCGGCAAAGGCTGCAACGCCACTCGCGCTATACACCGTTGAAGCAAGTTGATTTGCGATCGCGACTGCAGCCACTGCTGGCGGTTGCTCGCTGAGCACAAGGATCGGCGCCTCGATGCCAGCCGCGCGCAGTTCGATGCCTTCTTGCACGAGCGCGACGCACAGTCCTTGTGCACCACCGGCGAGCGCAGCACGCGCGGAGGCGACCGCTCCGTGGCCGTAGCCGTTGGCCTTGACCACTGCCCACACCGGCGACGGCGAACTCATTGCCGCCAACTCGCGCACGTTGTGTTCGATCGCGCTGGTCGACACCTCCACCCACGCCCAACGATTCACAACAGGTCCGCCAACACATCTGGCAGGTGTTCGGGAATGTCGCCAGCAACCATGCCGAAGGCTGGCGCGCGGTTCGCGGCCTCGCCATGCAACCATGCCCCAGCGGCTGCCGCGTGGAACGCGGGGACGCCGGCGGCGAGCAACGCGCCGATGATGCCGGCTAACACATCGCCGGTGCCTGCCGTCGCCAGTCGAGCGTCACCAGTTGCAACTACCAGCACGCGGCCCGTTGGCTCAGCGACAACGGTTGTCGGTCCCTTCAACAGCACGACGCACCCAGAGTCGGCGGCCAACCGACGCGCCGCGTGGAACCGATCGGCGCCGGGCTTGGCGCCGGTGAGCAAGGCGAATTCCCCATCGTGTGGCGTCAGCACTGTCGGCGTCGTGCGCCGTCGAAGCAACGCTGCGGCGTCTTGCACGTTCCACGCCATCGCAAACAGCGCGTCGCCATCGATCACCACTGGCACCGGTGCACCGAGCACGACCAATCGAATCTGCGTCGCAACATCGTCGGCGCGCCCAAGCCCCGGCCCGATGACGAGCGAGTGGAATCGATCGAGTGTGTTCAGCGCCTCGCCGCTCCAACCTGCACTGGGCAACTCGCGCTGCACAACTTCGGTCGGGATGCCATCGAGCAGCGCGCCGGGTGACGAGAGGTGGACCATTCCCGCGCCCGTACGCAACGCGCCGGATGCGACAAGCGCGGCCGCACCCGCCATTGATCGCGTGCCCGCAATCACGCGCACCGCCGAGCGCCACTTGTGTGCATTCGCTTCCCGACGGGGCAACCACTCGGAGACATCCGACGACTGCACCAAGTGCGCACTCGCATGCGCGCCAGCCGCGGCACCCAACCCAATGTCAATAAGGTGCACTTCGCCCGTGAAACCGCTGCCGGGCGGCAGCAGCAGGCCGGGCTTGAGCGCACCAAACGTGACGGTCGCAACGGCGTGCAATACATCGCCCGCGACCTCACCCGTCAGCGCATCGACGCCGCTCGGAATATCGACAGCGAGCACGGGCGCATCGCCGACATCGGGTGCCTTCCACGCCCCGTGAAATCCGGTACCAAACGCAGCATCGATCACCAGATCAGCGGGCGGCAGCGTCGACCGGCAATCCGCAACATCGAACACGCGCACCTTGACCCCGCGAGCCATCAGTCGGTCGGCAGCAACCCGCCCATCAGCGCCGTTGTTCCCCTTGCCCACCACCACGTTGACGGTGCGTCCGTAGGTACCGCCCATCAATCGCACTGCACTGCGAGCGACGGCCGAACCTGCGCGCGCGGTCAGCTCAGCGGCGGTTTCGAGGGCATCCGCGTCGACGACCCGCATCTCTTCGGGCGTAACGATCGGCAACACAACAGGAGCCTACGCAGGCATCAAGTAGACGAACGACTAATGGGCGACGACGTACGCGATGGCGACGATGTCGGTGTGCGTCAGGCTCAGGTGCCAGGTGCTGACACCGCGATCCTTGGCTAGTTCCAGTGCCTTGCCGCAAATCACCAGCGAAGGCTCACCCGAGTCAGCGCGCGACACCCACACGTCGTGGAAACCGAATGCACCGAGACCAAGGCCCATTGCCTTCATCACGGCTTCGCGCGCGGCGAAGCGTGCGGCGAGCGATGGCACAGGGTCGACCTTCGGCGCCACATACGCGAGCTCCTCGGCAGTGAACAAGCGATCGCGCATCGATGGCGTGCGCGCCAACGAAGTGCGAAAGCGTTCGATATCGACGGCGTCGATTCCGATGCCTTTGATCACTACGAACGCCAGTGATCGGCAGTTTCGGAGATCGGCAAGATCAACAGATCGGCGACCGGGAAGTCGGCGAGCAGGTCGTCGCGGAAGCTGCCCTCGGTTTCCGTGACCCAGTCGACCAACCGGTCGTAGCGATGGTCGTAGCCCTGCAGCACCCCGCGCATTACCGGCGCCGGCAGACGATCGTGGAACCGGACGTGCAGCAACGTCAGGCCGGTGCACGTGCCGCCCTTGACTTCCGGCACGAAGATCACAGTGCGGCCATCGCTGCGACCGCGCGCGACCAACACTTCCTTCTCGCTCGCGACGCGGCGCTTGGTACCACGCAGCTGGGGGTTACGTTCGACACGACTGGGCACATCGCGCGACAAACCACCGCGATCGACGATGGCGATCGTCGCGTCGTGCGCCGGATCGCCCTCGATCGCGTAGCGGGTGTAACCGACGACGGCTTCGACTGCTGGGTCGAGATCGGCGAGCACCTTCAGCGTGCGATAGCTCAACCGATCGCGGCCAGCACCAGTGCCGAGCACCTGTTGCACAAGTGCCCGATCGAGCACGCCTTCGTCGTTGCGACTGATACCGACGGTGACAGTCTTGGCCTGGTGCTTGATCGCATCGATAGGCCGCGTCAGTTCGTCGATGGCGCGCGTCAGTGCTGCCGTCAAGTCGTCGACCATTGCGTCGGGTGTCGCGATCTTGCCGGTAGCGCGTTGGTACGACTCGAGCGGTGAGTCGCTGGCCATGTCGCCGAGCAGACCGACAAGTCGTACGGCGGTCGAAGCCTCGAGGTGGCCGTCGTATTGCGCGGCACGCAATCCATCGAGGAAGCGTTCGGCGTGAACACCGATGCCCAACTGCACGGC
>JAYVVU010000278.1:0-3589 GCA_043786755.1 Actinomycetota bacterium | reverse complement strand
ATTACTTCATCGGCGCATCTCAGGGGCGCGGGCCCGAAAAGCTAGGGTGGCATCTCAGCCAATGAGTGCAAGCGAGACACATCGATGACCATCATCCGCGGCGCGCATGGCCGCACCATCGTCACCGAACCCGCACGCGAGATCGATGTGATCCATACCACCGATGTGCTCGTGGTCGGGTCGGGTCCTGCGGGGCTCGCTGCGGCGTTGGCCGCGGCGCGGTCGGGTGTGGAAGTCACGCTGGTCGAGCGCTTCGGATGCTTCGGAGGCAACATCACCACCGTGGGTGTCGAAGGCATGGCCTGGTATCGCCACGAGCAGACGGTCGAAGCCAACGGCATCGGACGCGAATTCGAGACCCGCGCCTTCGAGATGGGTGCGGCCGTACAAGAGAGCCAGTCGCAGTCGTACGAACTCGACGCCGAAGGCTTCAAGGTCGTGGCCGACCGGCTTGTCGAGGAATCGGGCATGCGAGCGATGTTGCATCGAACATTCGTTGCGCCGATCATGGACGGCGATGCAGTCGTGGGCATCATCACCGAGTCGAAGGCTGGTCGCGAAGCAATCCGCGCCCGCCGAGTGATCGACGCGTCGGGTGATGCCGATGTTGCGTTTCGCGCGGGCGCACCGACGCACCACACGCCGCGCGAGCAGATGATGGCCGCTTCGGTCATGTTCCACATTTCCGGCGTCGACAAGAAGGCGTTCATCGAAGGCATCAAGGCCGACCCGCAGACCTATAAGGACTGGGGCAGCGGTGGCGGCTCTGAGTGGAACATCGAAATGGGCGGCAAGGAAGACGACATGTTCTCGCCGTTCCTGAAGAAGCCGTTCGAGCGTGCAATCGCCGATGGTTTGATCCCGGCGGATCTCACCACGCTCGCCGGAACTTGGGGCGCGGTGCACGACACGGGCGAGTTGACCTACATGAACCTGGTGCACATCGACAACATCGACGGCACCGACCCCGACGACCTAACGCGAGGCGAGATTGAGGGCCGCCGGCAGGCGATGTACGCACTCGACGCGCTCCGTGCCTACACCGCTGGTTGCGCGGGGGCGCGGCTGCGCAACTTTGGCATGACACTCGGCATTCGCGACACCCGCAAGATTGATGCGCACTACAACATGACCGAACACGACGTGCGCGAGCAAGCACGCTTCGACGACTCGATCGGGATCTACCCGGAGTTCATCGATGGCTACGGCATCCTCATCCTGCCCACCACCGGTCGCTATTTCCAGCTCCCGTACCGGAACCTGCTACCAAAGGGAGTTCGCAACCTGCTGGTTGCCGGCCGCAGTTCGGGTGGCGACCGCGTGTCACACGCAGCGACGCGCAACATGTCGTGCTGTGCGGTCCTCGGCCAAGGCGCTGGCATTGCGGCCGCTCGGTCAATTCACGATGGGGGCGAGTTGGCGGACGTCGATGTCGCCGCGGTGCAGAAAGAACTCGACCGTCAGGGCGTCCGCTTCAGCTAGCGATCAGTTTGCGCGCGTAGGCGACGGCGTGCCGCACCGAATCCGTGAAGGCCTGACCGGTCCACGCGATATCGAAGGCGGTGCCGTGGTCGACTGACGTACGCACGATTGGTAAACCGAGCGTCACGTTGACGCCGGTGTCGAATGCAAGCAGCTTCATCGGCGCGTGACCCTGATCGTGGTACATGCACACAATCGCGTCGTAGCGGTCGCGGTGGACGGCTTGGTAGAACACGGTGTCGGCCGGGTGCGGGCCGGTGGCGTCGATACCTTCCGCCACCGCGGCGCTGATCGCGGGCGTTATGTGTTCGATGTCTTCGTTGCCGAACAACCCGTGCTCACCAGCGTGAGGGTTGAGGCCGCATACAGCGATGCGCGGGCGGTCGAGGAAGCGACTTAACACCTCGTGAGTGAGGCGAATGACATCCAGCACCCGATCGGCGCGCACCCGCTGGATCGCTTCGGTGAGCGAGCAATGGGTACTGACGTGAGTCACCGCCAGCGGGCCGTTGGTCAACATCATCGTGACCTTTGGCGCACCGCACAGTGCGGCGATGAGTTCCGTGTGACCGACGAAGTTCGGATCAGTGAGCTGCGTCGCTTCCTTGTTCATCGGCATCGTGACAAGGCCAGCGACTGTTCCGGCCAGCGCGTCGCGGGTCGCGCGCTCAACGTAGGCACGCGCCGCAGCGCCGCTCGCGGCATCGAGCACCCCTGGACGATGATCGGCAGCGGCGAGCAACCCAAGATCGACGATCGGAAGCTGATCCCAAGCAATGGTCAGGTTCAGCAGCGCCGCGCCGTGGTGCAAGATCGCTTCGTCGCCGTAGACGACAATGCCTTCGCCGAGGGTGCCAGCCGCGTGTGCGCGCAAAACGATCTCCGGCCCGACGCCCGATGCGTCGCCCATCGTGATTGCCAACGGCGCGGCCACGTCAGCCATTCTCGCCGCCGAGTAGATCGACAATCGCATTGGGTCCGCCGAAGCCACCGGCCTTTGTGACCACGACCGGGCCATCACCCGTTTCATCGACGCTCACCGGCATGCCGAGCGCGGCGAATCCACTCACAGTTCGTGGTGCAGGGCCGAGCAGTTCGGCAGCGGTGTCGCCGCCAATGATGACGAGCGTTCGCGGTTGCAGCTCCGCCATACGCACCCGAGCCTGCGCGACGAGTTCAAGGACGGCGCGGTGATGCAAGTCGTCGTCGGGTGCCGGCGTGGCAATAGCCGCAAGATCCGGCCGCGCGAGGCGAAGTCGCCGGAGCTGCTCGCGCGACACGTGGTGAGCGCTTCCGCACACCACCAAGACCGGCTCGTCGAGCTGTACCCGGCCGCCCGTCGACCGTTCGGTACGGCTGGCGGCGAACACAGCGCCGAGTGGTCCAGCCGGACCAGCTACGAGTACGTCGTATCCGGCAAGCACCGCCGCGAGTGCGTGCATTGCTGCGGTGGTCGGAACATCGCAAACAGCGATCGCGTTGTCGGTGCCTAGCCATGCGCCAAGGGAACCTGCGTCCGCAACTACGTCAGCGCTCGGAAGCTGATCGAGCACACTGCCGACCGAAGTGTCGTCGACGAACACCTCTCCCCCAACGCACGTCCGCCCTAGCTCGGGCCAGCCGGGCAACAGCACAATGCGACGGCCAGTCGCCTGCTGGCGAGCCAACAGCTCGGCCGCCCAGTTGCCACGCAACGTCGAGTCGATCTTGTGCGCGACCCACGCGGCGGGCGAAGTAGCAAGGGTCGTCGCCGCACGCTGCGCATCGGAAGCAGACATCGCGCGCGACCCGAGGTCAACGACACCCGATCCGGCGGGCGCTTCGCCGACAGTGACAGTTACGGGGCCGACCGCGTGGGCGAACAGTGCGGCAACTTCAAACGCGCCAGTGCGATCGTCAGCTGCGACCAACCAATCCCTCACCTCGCGGACGCTACCCGCGCCCACGGGCGCGGAACCATGCCACCAGCGCCCATAGTCGCGCCCGTGGGCGCGAAAGCGGGCGGTAATGGCACGGCGGATTCAAGCGGTGAGTGCAACGAGCTCGGCGAGTTTCTCTGATGGTGTCATGTAGCCGAGGGTTTTGCGTGGTCGGTTGTTGAGGCTGG
>JAYVVU010000277.1:0-3591 GCA_043786755.1 Actinomycetota bacterium | reverse complement strand
TGTGTATCGAGGCGATTGGCAATCCGAAGGTCTACCGCCAAGCGTTTGACGCACGCGACCTTGCCGGCACCGTCGTGCTGGTCGGCGTGCCGCGACCCGATATGACAATCGAGTTGCCGTTCATCGAACTCTTTGGGCGTGGTGGTCAGCTGAAGAGCAGTTGGTATGGCGACTGTCTACCGTCGCGCGATTTTCCAATGCTGGTTGCGTTGCACCAGCAGGGTCGTTTGCCACTGGAGAAGTTTGTGAGCGAGACGATTGCGCTCGACGCCGTCGAGGAAGCGTTCCACAAGATGGAGCGCGGCGAAGTGCTGCGCAGCGTTGTCGTTCTGTGATCGAGCTGGTCACGACCGACGGCGTGTTCGCGCTTGACGGCGGCGAGTGGGCCGTCACCAACAACATCTGGCTGGTCGGTAACGAACGCGAAGTGATCGTGTTCGACGCGGCGCACGACGCAGAGACGATCATGGGTGCGATCAACGGTCGACGTGTAAAGGCGATCGTGCTGACCCACGGCCACAACGACCACATCAACGCAGCAGTTCCGTTGCGCGAGTTCGTCGATGCACCAATCTGGCTGCACGACGCCGATCGCATGTTGTGGGACGTCGTGTGGCCCGACGACTCACCCGACCGCGCGCTCGTGCCGGGAGATGTGTTGCAGGTTGCGGGCCATGAGCTCGGCATCCTGCACACGCCCGGTCACTCGCCGGGCTGCTGTTGTTTCCACGATGCGGCGTCGGGCGTCGTGTTCAGCGGCGACACGTTGTTCTGCGGTGGACCCGGTGCGACCGGTCGTAGCTACAGCGATGAGCCGACGATCCTGCGCAGCATTCGCGCGCAGTTACTCACGCTGCCCGACGAAACGATCGTGCACACCGGCCACGGCGAAAGCACGACAATCGGCGCCGAACGCGCCAACCAGGTCTTTACGTAAACACTGTCGGGCTGTGACCCTTATGGGTTCGGGGTCGCGCTGATCAGGTTTTGACGCAAACCGTTATTTGGGTTCGGGCTTTGGCTTCTTCGCGCGACTTGGTGCAACGCGTGGCGGTTCGCCAGCCATCTTTGGGTACACCGGTGGCCACGGCGCATCAACCAGGCCAGCAGCTTGGTCGGCCTTCACCATTTCGAGGAACGGTTCGATCGGCTGCGGATTGTGGTTCATCGTGAGCCACGCATCGCCGTGCTCGGCGACCCATGCAGGGACCGTCGCAATTGTCATGTCGTGCGGGGTGAGCGTCGGCAGCAACTCCCACGGGAACGGAAACGACACCGGCGCGTGATCGAGTGCACGCACAGACCACGGTGCGAACACCGTCTTGTGCGGCGCGTTCTGGTTGAAGTCGATGAAGATGCGCTCACCGCGTTCTTCCTTCCACCACGACGCCGTGATCAGGTCGGGCCGACGTCGTTCCAGCTCGCGCGCAACAGCGACGGCTGCGCTGCGCACCGCGGTGCTGTCGTGCGTCGGATGCAGGCGCACATACACATGCAGCCCGCGGTTGCCCGACGACTTGATGAAGCCGACGACGCCGATGTCGTCGAGCAGCTGCTTCAGTACCGCCGCGGTTTCCTGCGCCATCGCGTAGTTCGTGCCGGGGCCTGGGTCGAGGTCGATGCGCAGCTCGTCGCAGTGCTCGAGGTCGCTGGCGCGCACCGGCCACGAATGGAAACCCAAGCATCCCTGGTTCACCGCCCAGATCAAGTGCGCAAGATCCTCGATCACCAATGCGCGTGACGGCGTGCCGTTCGGAGTTTGCACCGTCGTGGTGTGCAACCACTCTGGTGCACCGTCGGGGATTCGTTTCTGGAAGAAGTTGGAACCGTGTGCACCGTTCGGGAACCGCTGCAACAAGACCGGCCGATCGTACATCTGGCGCATGACCGCGTCTTCAACTGCCAAGTAGTACTTGACCAGATCGAGCTTGGTGTCGCCTCGTGCCTGGAAGAAGACCTTGTCGGGACTGGTGATGGTGACGGTGCGACCAGCCACCTGCAGTTCCACTGGTTCACTCATCGGCAGCGACGCTAGCGGGGCCGATTCGCAGACCCGGCACACCGAGTGCGGGCGGTACCTTGTGCCTATGAAGATCGACGAAGTTGAGCTACGCCTCGTTCGCCTGCCGTATCGGGCACCCTTCCGCACGTCGTTTGGCGAGGAGAGCGAGAAGCACGCACTGATCGTCACCGTCCGATCCGACGGCGTCGAGGGTTACGGCGAGGGCGTGATGGATCCGCTGCCGCATTATCGCGAGGAGTGCATCCCCGGTGCGTTGCATCTGTTGCGCAATGCGTTCGCTCCGGAGTTGATGTCGCGCGACGTCGAGCATCCTTCTGAGGTTGTGGCGCGCTGGGTCGAGTGGCGCGGCAACCCGATGGCTAAGACGGCACTTGAGCTTGCGGTGTGGGATTGCTATGCCCGTCAGCAGAACGTGCCGCTGCGCACGCTGCTCGGCGGCGAACGCACCGAGGTGCCGGTCGGCGCCAGCTTGGGTATGAACCCGATTCCGCAGACCGTCGACAGTGTGGCGTGGCACGTCGAGCAGGGCTACAAGCGAGTGAAGCTGAAGATCGAACCCGGGTGGGATGTCGAAATGTTGGCTGCCGTTCGTGCCAGGTTTCCCGACATCGAGCTGACCGTCGATGCCAACTCGGCGTACACGCTGGAGATGATGGACCTGCTACGCCAGATCGACGAGTTCGGACTGCACTACATCGAGCAGCCGTTGCACTGGGACGACATGCTCGACCACGCAACGCTAGCCACGAAGTTGCGCACCGAGCTATGCCTCGACGAATCGCTGACATCGCCTGCACGCGTACGCATGGCACTCGACTTGAAGGCATGCACCGTCGTCAACGTCAAGGTTGGCCGCGTCGGCGGCCTGCAAGCCGTGCGCGAGATTCACGACCTGTGTGTGTCGCGCAAGGTACCGATGTGGTGCGGTGGCATGTTGGAGACTGGCATCGGCCGCTCGCACAACATTCATCTCGCGACCATGCCGGGCTTCGTGTTTCCCGGCGACACAGCGTCGGCCAGCCGCACCTACGCGCGCGACATCACCGAGCAGAAGCTGGAAGCGACGAACGGTGTCATGCCGGTGCCGCCCGGTGCGGGTATCGGCGTCACGCTCGATCACGCCTTCGTGAAGGAGGTCACCGAAAGCGTCGAGGTGATTCGCCGGTGAGCGTTGAGTTTCGCGTGTTGCGCAAAGCAGACGAGCTAGCGGTGATGCCCGAGTTCGAGGCCCGCATCTGGGGCGGCAACGACGATCGCGTGTCGGTGAACATGCTGGTCGCGTGCATCGAGGAGGGCGGCGTCGCAATCGGCGCCTTCGACGAGGGCCGCATGATCGGTTCCGTGTTTGGTTTTCGCACGCACGAGGCCGACGTTCTGCATTCGCACTACATGGCGGTCGATCCGGCATATCGCCGCGGTGGTTTCGGCGAGCAGTTGAAGCGCCGCCAGGCCGAATGGTGTGTCGCGAATGGCGTGACGTCGATGCGCTGGACGTTCGATCCGCTGCAGCTCACGAACGCGCATCTCAATCTCAACAAGCTCGGCGCGTTCGGCATCACCTATCACGT
>JAYVVU010000276.1:0-8293 GCA_043786755.1 Actinomycetota bacterium | reverse complement strand
TTGCTACCAGCGCATCGGTCGACCTCGTTGTAGCGGTGAACTCGCTCAGCTCGGTCGACGATCTGCCACGCCTGCTGCGTCAGGTACACCGCGTTTTGAAGCCCGACGCTGCGTTCGTGATCGCAACCTTGCACCCCGTCTACGCAATGTTCGGCGATCGCTCGATGGCTACGACTGCGACCAACGCCTACGGCGCGACCGGTCACACGTTTAGCGAGTTGTACATGGCGATCGAGCGCAGCAACTTCCACCTCGACGCGATGCACGAACTCAGCGACAATCGCGCCCGCGACCCGCTATCGCCAACGGTGCTGGTGATGCGCTGCCGCAAGCAGGGCGTCTAGTACCCGGCTTACGACTGCGACTTCGCCCACTCGGCGAGGCGCTTGCGGATCTCTTCCTCGCCGAGCATTCCTTCGTCGAGGCGGATCTCCAGCAGAAACGACAAGACCTTGCCGACCATCGGGCCGGGCTTGATACCGAGCTGTTCCATGACTTGGCTGCCATCGAGTTCGGGGCGAATCGCAGCCAACTCTTCCTTCTCGGCCAACACTGCGATGCGCGCCTCAAGATCGTCCATGCGACCCGACAGAATTTGCGCCTTCTTCTCGTTGCGCGTGGTGCAGTCGCAGCGCGTCAACACGTTCAACTCATGCAGCAACGGACCTGCGTCGCGCACGTAGCGACGAACGGCCGAGTCGGTCCAGCCCATCGCGTACGTATGGAAGCGCAGGTGCAGCGCGACCAACTCGGTGATCGCCTCGACATCGTCGTTGCTGTAGCGCAGCGCTTCCAGTCGCTTGCGAGTCATACGCGCGCCTACCGCGTCGTGATGGTGAAAGGTGACGCCTTTCCCCTTCAAGTAGCCACGGGTGCGCGGCTTGCCAACATCGTGGAAGAGCGCAGCCAATCGGGTTCGGCGAAAATCGAAGTCGGCTTGCGCGTCGGGGCGCACGTTCTCGACCACGGCAAGCGTGTGCGTCAATACGTCCTTATGGCGATGGATCGGATCTTGCTCGAGCCGCATCGCTGGCAACTCGGGCAGAAAGTGGTCGCACAGCCCGGTTTCAATTGTGAACCACAAGCCAGCCGACGGATTCGGGACTGTGATCAACTTGTCGAGCTCGTCGCGAATGCGTTCCGCTGAAACGATCTCCAGCCTGCTCGCCATCTCGCGCACGGCTTCCACCAATTCGGGTACGGGGACAACCCCGAGGCGAGCGATGAAACGAGCGGCGCGCAACATGCGCAGCGGATCGTCGCCAAAACTGATCTCGGGCGCGAGCGGAGTGCGCAGCGTGCGTGTGACGAGGTCGGCAGCACCCTCGTACGGATCAACGAGTGTCGGTGAGTCGCTGGTCAGCTCCAATGCCATCGCGTTGATGGTGAAGTCGCGTCGCGACAGATCGAGCGTGATGTCGCTGCTGAACTCGACGATTGGCTTGCGCGAGTCGTCGTTGTAGGTCTCGCCTCGATGCGTGGTGATCTCGTACGTGCGATCACCATGCGGACCCTTCTTCTTCGCGCCGATCGTTCCGAACTTCTCACCGATCGTCCACACCGCATCTGCCCAACCGTTCAGCAACGCCTTGATCTCATCGGGCTTAGCGTCGGTGGTCGCGTCGAAGTCGTCGAGTTCTTCGGAAGCCATGTCGGCCGACAGCAGATTGCGCACCGAACCACCGACGAGGTACAGCCGATGACCGGCTGCACGAAAACGATCGCTGAGTGGGGCCAACTCCGCAAGAACCGGTAGGAAACGAGCAGGGATCACAACAAGCCGTCGCGTACCCAATAGTCAACAACCTGCTGCACGGCAGCCATGCCAGGTCCACCGGAAGTTGCGTGCTCGATGGGCGCGCCAGCAACATCGGCCAACTCGCGCATCACCGTCGCCGACGAGAACGTCAGCGCCTCAAGGTCGTAACCACCTTCGAGCATGATCAGTCGGCGACCCGCGGGAACCAGCGACAACACGCGTCGCGTCAGTGGCGCGTAGTCGCCGGCGGCGAGACCGAGTTCGGTGATCGGGTCGTTGCGGTGCGCGTCGAACCCGGCCGAAATGATCACCCATGTCGGGTCGAACTTGGCGGCAACCGGCGCGACCATTTGGTCGAATGCGTGCAGATACACGTCGCCTGTAGCGCCGGGCGGCAGCGGAATGTTGACGGTGTAGCCACGGCCCGCGCCTTGGCCAACCTCGCTGTAATGACCAGTGCCCGGATACAACGGCCATTGATGGAGGCTGACGAACAACACGCGCGGGTCGTCGTAGAACACTGCCTGCGTGCCGTTGCCGTGGTGCGCGTCGTAATCGAAGATCATCACGCGTTCGCCCTGCGCGGCTAACGCAGCTGCGGCGACCGCAACATTGTTGACGAAGCAGAAACCCATCGATTCGTCTGTCGTCGCGTGATGGCCTGGAGGGCGCACTGCGCAGAACGCTGCGTCGGCGCGTCCGTCTTGCAACGCACGCACAGCAGCCAACCCAGCACCTGCAGCCAAGGTGGCCGCGTGCCACGAACCCGAACTGGCGTACGTGTCGGGGTCGAGGCGCCCACCGCCTGCCGCGCAGATTCCCTCGATGCGATCGAGGTAAGCCATCGGATGCACCCGCTCGAGATCGACGCGTGTTGCCGCCACCGGCAACAACGGCTCGATTGCGTCGCCGAGCCCGGCCAACTGCACTCCGTCGAGAACAGCCTGCAAACGCTCGGGGCGCTCGGGGTGGCGCGGCCCAGCCAAATGGTCGAGATATGCGGCGTGGGTGGCGAACAGGACAGTCACGAAACGAGACGCTACCGTCGCGCCAATGAGCAGCGAGCGACGCGATTCCGCACCAGGTGCTGCCACTGCACCAGGTCGCGATACACCACGCTCAACAGTCGAATTCAAAACCACCGATCGCCGCGGGCGCGAAACCAACGCCAACGGGTGCCGGGTGCAGTCGTGGTCGTTTCAGCCGCACATCGCGCACCTCGTGGTCAATCATCAACAGCCGGTTCCATCGCTCGCTGATGTTCAGCACTGGACCGATCGCGTCCGCGAATTGGGCTACAGCGCGATCCGCACTAACGCGCTCAGCCGCGGCACCAGTCACCAGATGGAGTGCGCTGGGTACACCATCTTGCAGGAGTTGGTGTTGTTGGAACTTCACTCGCCACGCTCCGCCTTGAACGCGCTGTCGGCATCACCCACAGAATGCGCAACACAACATGTCGACACCGAGCAGATTCCGGAAGTCAGCGCCATCGACGTCGACGCGTTCGGCACTGGATGGGGTTTGTCGGAGACGGCCATCGCCGACGTATGTGCCGCAACGCCGCGTCACCGCCTCCGTGGCGCCGGCGAGCCACTAGCCGCGTTTGCAATCAGTGGCCGCGACGGTCGGCAGGGTTTTCTTCAACGACTGTCGGTTTCACCGGCCCGTCAACGGCAGGGCCTTGGACGAGCGTTGGTGTTGGACTCGATGGAGTGGATGGTTCGTTGGCGCGTGCAGCGCGTGCTCGTAAACACCGCGCTCGACAATCACGCCGCGCTGGCGCTGTATCAAGGGTTGGGTTTCCGCCGCATCGGTGAGCGTTTACGCGTGTACGAGCGGACACTCGCGTGAGGGCGCTGCGCTGCGCTCTTGCCGTTGGACTTGCAATCGGATCAGTCTCCGTCGTGCCGACAACGACTGCAGGCGCGGCTGGCGAACTCGCGTTGGTCTCACAAGACTTCAACCTCGTCGCCGACAGCACCTTTCGATTCATCGTCGAGTTTCCGCAAGACCTGAGCATTAGCGACTTACCAAACGCCAGGGTGGTCGTCACTGCCTACCGCGCGATCGCCAGCCGCGCTGCAGTAACGGATGCAGTAGACGGCGACCTGCCGCGCAGCGCCGACAGCGTCGATCTCCCACTCGCATCAATGCTGCGCATGACAGCGACATCGGTTCAGGGTTTCGTCCCGTTGGAGTCGGTCACGCGCACGCCAGAGAGATTGCAGCTCGCGCAACCCGGTCTTTACCCCGTCACGCTGGAAGTGCGGGACGGCAACGAGGTGCTGGCCGAGATGACCACGTTCGTTTACCGCGTGCCCGACGCGATCGAGAGCAACTCCGTCAACGATCTACAGGTCGGACTCGCGATGCACCCGACGACACCCGTGCGCCTGAACGGTGTCGGCGACGTCATCATCGACGATGCGGTGATCGCAGAGTTGACGCACCTCGCCGATCTGCTCGACGTGCTCGCACCCAATGACGTGCCGGCGACCATCAGCATTCCGCCGGCGTGGTTGTCGGCGCTGGCCGCAAACGACCAGGTAGAGCTTGCCAATCGCCTCGCCGCTGGCCTGGCGCAACACGAATTGCTGTCGGCGCCGCGACTGCCACTCGATGCGTCGCAAGCCGCCGATGCCGGGCAGCAAGCGTTGTACACCGAGTGGTTGCGCGATGGCGACGACATTCTCGCGGCGGCCGTCGCCAAGCCGTCGGTGCGAACGATCACGTTCGTCGACTCAGCGCTCGACCAAGGCGGCGCGGCATTGCACCGCGACCTCGGCAGTCGCCTGCTGGTCATTACTAGCGATCTCTACAACCAGCTTCCGAATTCGCTCGGCACGAGCACCGACACAAGTCGACTGCTCACGGTTGAAATCGCTGCGGGTGTGCGCATGGATGCGGCTGTACCCGATCGTCGTGCATCCGAGTTGTTGGCAACTACCAACGCCTACCCAGCGCGCAGCGCGATCTTGCTCGTCGCCGATCTACTCGCCGAGCGTCAAGAGATCATCGATGACGACGACCTTCCAAGTCGTCGCGGCATCACGCTCGCCATGCCCGATCTGTCGCTCCCGCCAACTGCCACGCTCGATGCGATCGTGACGCTGCTTGCGGAAACTCCCGGCCTCGCCCCGACCACACTCGATGAACTCGCCGTGCGCACGGATCCGTTGACCGACGATGGCGATCCGGTGATCGTTGGGCTGCCCTCAATCGTCGACGGATCGCTCGCCGCTCGCCTCGCGCCGGTCGCCAACGTTGCCGTCGAAGAAGTGGCGACGGCCAGCATGCTGCCGGTAACAGATCCGCGATTGGCCGAGTGGACGCGCATCCTCGATCTGATTCCGACGAGCGCACTCACCGATGCACAGGTGACGCTGCTGCTCGCCGATCTGCAACGGCGGTTCTTGGCAATTCGCAGCTCCGTAGCCGTGCCACCCGGCTACTCGTTCACGCTCACCGGCCGGCGCACACCGATGCGCATCAAGCTGCACAACATCAGCGACACTCCGCTCACCGTTTGCGTGCGCATGACCTCGTCGAAGCTGATCTTTCCCGAACGCGATCAAACGGTGACGCTGCCGCCGCAGGCTTTCTCTGATGTGGAGATCCCGATCGAAGTTCGTAGCAACGGTCGCTTTCCTGTGACCTTAGAAGTATTCACACCCGATTGTGCCTTTCACCTCGCGCCACCGGTGATCCTGATCGCACGGGTAACCGCGATCAGTGGACTCGCCAACTTGCTGACCGGCGCGTTGTTGTTGGTTCTGATCACGTGGTGGGCGCGACACGTGCGCCAGAATCGGCACCGACGCGCCGCGCAGATAGCGTCGCTCAATCATCCGGTTCGGGGCGTTGATGAACCAGCGACTCCTAGCAACCCCTAGCAACTCCTAGCGAACGTTGGCGCAGGGCCAGTCGCCGGCCTCAATCGAGCCCACGATTTCTGGCGAGTCTTGCAAGATCCCGTTCGGCCCGATGACGCTGTCGTCGCTGAACCTGTAGAAGCGGCCACCGAGCGAGCCGTCGTACGCGGTGACTTCCGGGTACAACTCGAGCAGGCGAACGGTGGTGTCACCGAGCACCAAGCCGCGATCGGTGGCGAGTGGCTCGGGCGGATAGACGCCGAAGCTCAGCGCGTAACTGAAGAACACAAACTGCTGGTCGTCCACAACGCTCGCATCAAAAGCGTTCGAGTCCGCGAACATCGTGTACAGGTTGGGCCACTGCACGACGCGCATCGTTTCTGCTTCGCAGTCGCCCGGGTCGATCCACCCGCTGTCGCTGGTTGGCGCTCCGAACAGCGTGGTGAAGTAGGCGATCACGCCCTCTGGCTCTGCACCCAACTTGGCGTCGCCGAGTCCGTCTGGATCAACGGTCACCACATCAGGTGCCTCGGTGGTGGGTGCCGACGTTTCAGCAACCGACGTGATAGGCGCACTGGTGTCGGGGGCGACACTGTCCGTCGGAGCAACGACCGCGATCGTCGTTGAAGTCGTAGTCGAGCTTCCCGTCGATGACCCCGAGTCAGCGCAAGCCGCTAACGACCCAAAGAGCGTCAGCACTAGCGCGAACGTAGTCGTGCGGCGGTTCTTACGACGGCTAGCGATGCTCATGAGAAGCGAGGTTAGTCCGAGGGCGAGTAGTGCCCAGTGGCACGGCTATCCTGCCTCGCCTGTGAGTAACAACAGCGTTCGCATCGTCACCGACTCAGCCTGCGACCTGCCACAGGCTGTCGCCGACGAGTTGGGAATCTCCATCGTCCCTCTCACGATCCGCATCGACGGTCACGAGTACGTCGATCGCGCCGATCTCACTCCAGAAGAGTTTTGGGCTAAGTGCTCGACCGCGGCCGCGCTGCCCGAGACCGCGGCCCCGGCCCCCGGCCTGTTTGAAGCCACTTATCGCAAACTTGCTGACGAAGGCGCCGGCAGCATCGTGGTGATCAGCCTCAGCGCCGGACTGTCGGCGACGATGCAGTCGGCCGAGTTGGCCGCCCGCGACTTCAACGCCGACGCGGCCAGCAAAATCCCGCCGTTGAAGGTAAAGGTCAGCGTCGTCGACAGCTGTTCGGCCACGCTTGGGCTCGGTGCCATCGTCATCGACTGCGCGCGACTGGCACGTGGTGGGGCAAGCCACGACGCCGTCGTTCAGCGCGCCGCCGACCTAGCCACACGCACCAAGGTGTGGGGAGCGCTCGACACCCTCGAAAACCTGAAGAAGGGCGGCCGCATCGGCGGCGCCAAGGCCATGCTCGCCTCAGCACTCGCGATCAAGCCGATCATTGAAGTGCGCGACGGCAAGGTGGAGCAGGGTGGCAAGCAGCGCACGCGCAGCAAGGCACTCGCCTTCTTGGTCGAAACACTCGTCAACGAGGGTCCGGTCGAGAACCTGATGGTGATGCACGCCGATTGCAGCGACGTCGATGCCTTCGTCGAGATGCTGCGACCCCACTACGAGGGCACGATTGTCGTCGGCGACATCGGGCCGGTCGTCGGAACGCACGCTGGCCGCGGCACGATCGGTATCGCGTACTCAAAGTTGTAAACCAATAGATTGCCCAATATCAGTGGGCCATCGCCACTAACGTCGAGTGGCGGACATGTCAGCCACCCTTCCCGGCGCGAACCCAGCGTCGTTGCCCCCTGCAATTCTCGGCCAGCGCTATCGGCTGGAACGTAAACTCGCGCAAGGTGGCATGGCAGAGGTGTGGCTGGGCACCGACCTTTCGCTGACGCGACAGGTGGCGGTGAAGCTGCTGAAGTCGAACCTCGCGGCCGATCCAATCGTCGCCGAACGCTTCCGTCGCGAGGCAATCGCCGTCGCGCAACTGAGCCACCCGAACATCGTGGCCGTCTACGACGCGATCGACGACGTCATCGGCGGCGATCGGCGCCAGGCAGTGGTCATGCAACTGGTCAACGGCAAGAGCCTGCGCCAATTGCTCGACGAACAGAACCGCCTGAGCCCGGAACTGACGATGCACATCGGCATCTGCGTCGGCGCGGCACTCGACTGCGCGCACCGAGCCAACCTCGTGCACCGCGACATCAAGCCGGGCAACATCCTCATCACCTCCGACGGTCGCGTGTTACTCACCGACTTCGGCATTGCCAAGGGTCTCGATGGCGGCGACGACGACCTGACAAGCCCGAACGTGATGATGGGCACCGCCAAGTACCTCTCACCCGAGCAGGTGCGCGGTCGCAAGCTGGATGGCCGCGCCGATCTCTACTCGCTCGGCCTTGTGCTCTACGAGTGCCTCGCCGGTCGCGTTCCGTTCTTGGGCGAAACCGACGCCGACACCGCGTTGGCGCGGTTGAACCGCGACCCAACCGACATCACGCGTCTGCGGCCGACACTCCCCCAGGGTTTGGCGACATTGATTCATCGCCTGCTCGCATTGCGCCCCTCCGATCGGTATGCGACCGGCGCCGAGTTGCGCACCGAACTGCAGCGCATCGCCGGACAACCGAAGCAGGACTACAGCAACGACACCAGTCGCGACGTTTCGCGCGGCACGCC
>JAYVVU010000275.1:0-3609 GCA_043786755.1 Actinomycetota bacterium | reverse complement strand
CTGTTCCCTTTCCGGCCATCCACCCAGCGTGGACGAACCAAGGTGTCAGCGATGTCTCGCGACATCACCCGTCAGCGATGTCCTGAAACAGAACACCTGGCTGTGATCCGGTCGCAGCGCGACACAAACCAGGTTTTGGGCTAGTCGACCGTCACCCAGCCTTTGCCTTCTTCGTAGCGGCGGATGACTTTTGCGGGCACACCGACGGCGACGCTGCGATCGGGGATCTCGCCAGTCACTACCGAGTTGGCGCCGATGGTGACGTGCGCGCCGATGCGTGCGCCGGGCAACACGACGGTGCCGTAGCCGAGCCAGGAGCCGGCACCAATGCTGACCGCGCGTTCGGGCTGGGACTGTTGCGAGATCGGGCGCGTGATGTCTTCGTAGCCGTGGTTCTGGTCGGTGATGTAGACGTTGTGCCCGGTCCACACATCGTCGCCGATGTCGATCGAGAAGTGGCCGACGATGCCACTGCCCTTGCCGATCAGGCAACGATCGCCAATGCGCACGACCGGGTCGGTGAGGCACTCTTGCCCGGGCATCATTCCCGCGGAGAGCGTGATCTGCGGACCGATCATCGTTCCCTCACCAATGTGGATGTAGCGCTCGTTGAAGATCGTGTTGGTCGGGAAGCAGATGATGCTGCCATCGCCAAAGCGCCCGAATTGGCGGCCGGCGCTGTCGTGCGGGCCGACCGCACCGACCCGGCAAACCCACGCCCAAGTGCGTCGAACCCATACGCCAGCTATGCGCGATGCAGTGGCACGAACCCGGGGACGCATGGCGGCGACGCTACCGGTAGATGGCGTTAGCATTAACCACTACTCATGCGCACCACCCATAAGACAGAGCCAAGCATTCTGCGACACCCAGTAGCCAAGGGCTATCTGGTGCACGGCATCACGGCATTCGGCGCAGTCTGTGGCATGTTCGGCCTCATCGCTGTCGCCGACGGCGAACCCAAAGAAGCGATCGTGTGGCTCGTGGTCGCGATGGTCCTCGACGGCATCGATGGGCTTGGCGCAAGGCGCTGGAGTGTTAGCGAGAACGTCCCGCGCATCGATGGCAACACGCTCGACCTGATTGTCGACTTCGTGACCTGCGTCGTCATCCCCGTGCTGTTCCTGCACCGGTTCCACATGCTGCCCGAGGGTTGGTCGCTCTATATCGGCGCGTTTGTGCTGTTCATGTCGGCGTTGTGGATGTCGCGCACCGACCAGATGACCGACGATCACTTCTTTAACGGCTTCCCGTGCGAGTGGAACATGATCGTTCCAACGCTGTACCTCCTCGACTCGCCGAAGTGGTTCACAGCTGTGGCGTGCGTGCTGCTTGCGCTGACGCAGCTCACGAACTGGAAGTTCATGCATCCGATGCAGGTGCGCTTGTGGCGGCCGATCAATATCGCTGTGACCATCTCCTGGCTGACCATCGTGTTGTTGATGACCGCCGACCTACCCGGCCACGAAGAAGCGGGCGACTACATCCTGCTCGCGTGCCCGTTGTACATCGTCGGCTTGGGCGTTTGGCGAACGCTGCGCGGTGCACCTGTCGACGACGACATCGACGCGCTTCCCTCCGTCACTGGCTGATGCAACTGGCGGGTTGCCTCACCGATGTTCCCGGAATCCGTGTTGGGCACGCGTCTCGTGTTGCCCGCGGCTGGGCCACTGGCACGACGGTCGTGTTATTGCCACCGGGAACCGTCGGCGGTGTCGACGTTCGCGGTGGCGGTCCCGGCACCCGCGAGACCGATCTGTTGCATCCCACCGCGACCGTGAGCGAGGTGCATGCCATCTGCCTGACGGGGGGCAGCGCCTATGGACTCGCCGCCGCCACAGGTGTGATGACCTACCTCGAGAGCCGCAAGATTGGCTTTCGTGTCGGCAAGACCGAGGAGGAGGTCGTGCCGATCGTTCCCGCGGCAGTGATCTTCGATCTTGGTCGCGGCGGACGCTTCGACAACCGTCCCGACGCCGACTTCGGCCGTCGCGCCGCCACTGCCGCCCGCGCGCAGCCTGAGGCCAACGGTGCCGTTGGCGCGGGCACCGGAGCGCGTGCGCATGGCCTGCAAGGTGGCGTCGGGTCCGCCAGCAAGTTGGTGGCGAACGAGACGTGGGCCGACGGCATCGTCGTTTCGGCGCTGGCTGTCGTCAACTCATCGGGATCGGTGATCGATGGCGACAGCGGTTTGCCGTGGATGCAGGGCGACCATCGCCTGCGCCGGCCGAGCGCTGCCGATCGCGGCGTGCTGCAAGCGCATCTCGAGAGCGCGACACCGGCGTTGAACACGACGATCGGGGTCGTAGCGACTACGGCACACCTCACCAAGGCCGAGTGCTCGCGGGTTGCGACAGTTGCCCACGACGGCCTCGCCCGCGCAATCCGCCCCGTGCATTCGATGCTCGATGGCGACACGATTTTCGCGGTCGCAACGGGCCGCGACGAGTTACCCACAGATCGGGCCCGCAACGCGATGCTCAATGCGATCTTGGCGGCCGCCGCCGATTGTTTCGCCGTTGCCTGCACCAACGCGATCGTTGCCGCCGAATCGACCGGCGGATCGTTGGCTTACCGCGACCTGTGTCCGAGTGCCTTCCCCGGCTGATGGCGTGTAGCGTTCCAACTGAGGTCTCTCATGACTAATGCCACGAACGACCGCCCAAAGATCACGGTTCCCGATTTGGCGCGCATGAAGGCGCTTGAGGAACGGATCACGATGATCACGGCCTACGACGCCACCTTCGCCCGACTGGTCGATCTGGCCGGGGTCGACATGATTTTGGTCGGCGACAGCGTCGGCATGGTCGTGCAGGGTGGCGAGAACACGATCACTGTCGAGCTCGACGAAATGGCGTATCACGTCCGCTTGGTCGCCCGTGCCCAGCCGAAGGCACTGATCGTCGGCGATCTGCCCTTCGGCAGCTATCAGGTCAGCCCGCAGCAAGCTGTGGAAAGTTCGATCCGCCTGATGAAGGAAGGCGCCGAGTGCGTCAAACTCGAAGGCGGCGTTGTCATGGCAGAGACGATTCAGACGATCACCCGCGTCGACATTCCGGTGATGGGTCACATCGGCCTCACCCCGCAGAGCGTGCATCGCATGGGCGGCCACAAGGTGCAAGGCAAGAAGAGCGGTTGGGAAGCGGGTGGCCGCGAGCGACTACTCGACGATGCCCACGCGGTTGAACAGGCAGGCGCGATTGCCGTGGTGATCGAAGGTGTGCCGCGCGATCTCGCGATGGAGATCACCAACAAGCTGTCGATTCCGACGATTGGTATCGGCGCCGGCCCCGATTGCGATGGACAGGTGTTGGTGTTGCACGACGTAGTCGGGCTCAGCGAGCGCGACCTGAAGTTCACCAAGCACTTCGCCGATCTGCGCACCGCGGCTATCACGGCCACCGAAGCCTTCATCGCCGAAGTGCGCGATGGCTCGTGGCCCGACGACGCACACAGCTTTCACTGACTGCGATGAACGGTGCTGGCCTGAGGGTCATCGATCAACCAGCCGCGCTCACGGCCTGGAGCGATGCGCAACGACTTGTAGGTAAGCGAGTCGCGTTAGTACCGACGATGGGTGCGCTGCACGATGGCCATCTTGCATTGATC
>JAYVVU010000274.1:0-3611 GCA_043786755.1 Actinomycetota bacterium | reverse complement strand
TCGACATGTTGCCCAACTACGACAACACGACTGAAGAGCCTGCGGTCTTGCCGTCGCGCTTTCCGAACCTGCTCGTCAACGGCAGCCAAGGCATTGCAGTCGGCATGGCCACCAGCATTCCGCCGCACAACCTTGGCGAGGTCATCGACGCTGCGATTCATCTGATCGACAATCCGACCTCCACTCCCGACGACCTGATGCAGTTCGTCAAAGGCCCCGACTTTCCGACCGGTGGCAGCATCCTGGGTCGCGCCGGGATCATGGACGCTTATCGCACCGGCCGCGGCAGCATCAAGATGCGCGCGACGGCGACGATCGAAGAAGGCAAGCGCGGCCAGATGCACATCCTGGTCACCGAGTTGCCGTACCAAACCAGTTGCAACGCGATCGCTAGCCGTATTCAAGAACTGGTCGACGCCGGCGACCTCGATGGCATCGCCGATGTCAACGATGCATCGGCCGCCGCCAAGACCAACCTTGTCATCACGCTCAAGCGCGACGCCAACGCGAACGTGGTGCTGAACAACCTGTTCAAGCTCACGCAACTGCAGACCAGCTTCCCGGTCAACATGGTGGCGCTCGTCGATGGCGTGCCGCGCACGCTCAACTTGGGGCAAGCGCTCGAGGGTTACATCCGCCACCAGGTCGAGGTCATCACCCGCCGCAGCGAGTTTCGCCTGAAGCGCGCCAAGGAGCGCGAGCACAAACTCGAGGGCCGCATCAAGGCGCTCAACGTGCTCGACCAAGTCATTGCGCTTATTCGCGCCAGCGACGACCCTGCCGCCGCCAAGGACGGCTTGATGAAGAAGCCGTTCAAGTTCAGCGAGATTCAAGCAATCGACATTTTGGAAATGCGTCTCTCACAGCTCACGCGGCTCAGCCGCATCGATCTCGAAACCGAACTCAAGGACGTCAAGGCGCGCATCGTCGAACTGCAGAGCATCCTCGACAGCCCGAAGAAACTTCGTGGCGTGATCAAGACCGAGATGACCGCGATCAAGGAAGGTTTCGCGACACCCCGCGTGTGCCCGATCGTTTTCGACTCGGGCGAGATGTCGATGACCGATCTCGTCGACGACAAGGAACTCGTCGTCGTCATGACCGAGGCGCAGTACGTGAAGTCTGTGCCAGCGGGGTCGTTCAAAGTTCAGGGCCGTGGTGGCCGTGGCGTCAGTGGCGCCAAGCTGAAGAGCGACGACATCGTGCGCCACGTCATCTTCACCACGGCGCATGCGTATCTGCTGTTCTTCAGCAACCGCGGCAAGGTCTATCGCCTGCGTGCACTCGATCTTCCCGAGCGCGAGCGCACCGCCAAGGGAATGCCGATCGTCAACCTGCTGCCGTTGCAGCCGGGCGAATCGATTCAGGCGATCATCGACACGCGCGACTTTGCGAGCGAGCGCTACCTATTCTTCGCAACGCGCAAGGGCGTCGTGAAGAAGACGTCGTTCGACGAGTACGACAACGGTCGCCGCGATGGTCTGATCGCGATCAACCTGCGCAAGGGCGATGAGTTGGTCAAGGTCATCGAGACCAGTGGCACCGACGACATCTTCATGGTGACCCGCAAGGGAATGAACATTCGTTTCAACGAGAAGGCTGTACGGGCGATGGGTCGCAACGCCTCCGGCGTGATCGGCATCAAACTGAAGGCCGGCGACGAGGTTGTGTCGGTCGATGTTGCTCGCGCCGACGCGGCGATTCTGATCGTCACCGAGTCGGGCTACGGCAAACGCACGCAACTCGAGCACTTCAACGTGCAGGGTCGCGGTGGCATGGGCGTGATCGGTATCAAACTGACCGGCAAGAAGGGCCACGTCGTGGCTGCTTTCATGGTCGGTCTGGAAGACGAGATCGTCGCTGTGTCCAGCGGTGGCGTCACCATTCGCATGCCGGTTCGCGACATCAGTTCGCAGGGCCGTGCGGCCACGGGCGTGCGTGTGATGATGCTCGACAGCGGCCAGACCGTTGCTTCCGTGGCGCCGATTCTCGCAACCGACGAGGAATAACCCATCGCGCCGTCAGGCGCCAATCTCACCGGGGCCGCAAGGCCGTTTCGATGGAGAGTGTGATGGCCGACGTTTCACGCCGCGATCGCGATTGCGGGCAAGCGATTGTCTTGCTGTTGGCCGTTGTCGTTATTGCGGTGGTGTGTGCGGTGGCGATGGGTCACTTCGGCGCTCGCCTTGTCGACAAGCAGCAGGCGCAGTTGGCTGCCGATGCAGCTGCGCTCGCTGGAGTAATAGGAGGCCGCGATGCTGCCGAGCGTTTGGCCGTCGCGAACAATGGTGTCCTCACCGACTTCGTTGCAAGCGGCGCCGAGGTGATGGTTGCGGTTCAAGTAGGTGACGAGTCTGCACAGGCCCGTGCCACTCGCGCCCCCTGAGCGAGAAGGCTTGCCTACACTCGTTTCGTGGATAACCGCGTGCCTCCGGTCGAAGAAGCGCCGGTTGAACCAGCTGTTCAAGGACCAGCCGTTGAAGGACCAGTCGAACGGCGCACTGAGCCGCGGCCGAGAAGTAACGCACCACGTGAACGACGCGAGAACACGGGTAATGGCGACGACGGAGTTGTCGAGCGGCGTAAGTCTCCGCCACGTCCACGAAAGCCTGCCAATGCCGTCGCTGACCGCATCGACCCGTTGCTCGCAGCTTCGTCGGCCGCGCTTGATGAAGCCGAGGAACTCGCCGCCGCTAAACCTGTTCGTCGACGTCCGCCAGCTCGCAAGCCGGCAACAATCGTCGAACCGCTCGCCCGCGAAGTCGTTGCGGAACCGGTCGTTGCGGAACCGGTCGTTGCGGAACCAGCTGTCCCGGAACCGGCGACGACCGAGCTGCCGGTTATCGACGATTTCTTCGCCGATCCGAATGCGGTGAACGTTCCGGAAGCGAAATCTCCCGCCAGGGAGGCAGTCGTCGCGGCACCTCCCCGGAAGCGGCCGACCGCGCGTGTGCCGTACGTGCTGCCAAAGATCGTCCCGGGTGAACCCGAACCGGAAGCCGAGCCCGAGGTTGTCGCCGCGCCGGAGCCTGAGTCGGAAGCAGAGTCCGAACCGAAGACTGCGACCGAATCCGTCCTCGCCAAGATCGGTTCGCGCATTACCTATCGACCGCAGTTCAAAGGCGTCACCAAGCGACTGCAGCGATCGTTAACGCCGGTGGTGCTTCCACGGCATCGGTCGCGGGTTCGTCGTGTTACGCGCGTGGTACGCCACATCGATACGTGGAGCGTGTTCAAGATTGCGGTGCTGTTCAACATCTTCCTCTACGCGGTGTGTCTCACAGCGGGGGTGATGTTGTGGCGGGTGGCGTTGAACACCGGCACGATCGAGAACATCGAGCGCTTCTTCGAAAGCTTCGGTTGGCAGACGTTCGAGCTGAAGGGCGGCGAGATTTATCACAACGCCTGGATCTTCGGTCTGTTCGGCGTCGTTGGCCTGACCGGCCTGGCGGTGTTGGCCGCCACGATGTTCAACCTGATCACCGATCTGGTAGGCGGTGTGCGGGTCACGGTGCTGGAAGAGGAAATGGTTGCTCGCGACCAACGGGTGGTCACCTGGCCGCGACTGTTGCGCCCAGCAACCCCGCCCGGTGGCAGGCCGCCGACGAAAC
>JAYVVU010000273.1:0-8308 GCA_043786755.1 Actinomycetota bacterium | reverse complement strand
GACCTGACTGAAGTTCGAAGCAGAGATGTATTGGTTCATTACCTGGAACGCCAACTCGAGATCGCCGGGGGACGTGCTGCCGCCGATGAACTCGGTGGTCGCGTCGAGGTAGGGGAATAGATCGACCGTGCTCGCCGACAGAATCTGATCGACGTCTGTGCGACTCAGCGATCCAAAGCCACTCTGACTGTTGACCTCATTCATCAACCATGCCGTCGCAGCATCCGCCACAGGCGTCAGCGAAAATCCGCCAGGGCTGACGCCGTACATCACGATGTAGTCGGCCGTAATCTCGGTCGGGTTGATGATCACTCGCACACCATTGGCGAACTCGATCATCGTCGGTTCGATGTACGCGTAAGGCACGCCATCGATCTCTTCGCGCGACGTGATCTCGGCGGCTTCCGGCGCAACTATCAACAAATCGCCAACGACCGCTGTCTCTGCACGCGGAGTTACCTCGCGCGAATCGAGTGAACTCAGTTGGCTGATCAGATCGTCGGCGGCCGGCAGATCGGCAGTTCCTTCCTTGGCCGAGATCGTCAGCACCGGTGGCGCCGCAGCAAATCGCGCCCGCAACGCAGCGTTGACCACCTCTGCGTCGATCTGGTCGAGCAATTCGGTGTCGAGGTCGTACTGATCCTGAGCGGAAGGAAAGGGAACACCCTCAAGATGGAACGACACCAAGCGATCGGCGTACTCGGAGGCTTGCACGGTGTCTCGTTGTTCGAAGGTGGTATCGACACTGGTGCGAATCTCTTCGACGACGCGCGCAACGTCGGCTTCCGACAACCCGAATTGCAGAACGCGCGCGAATTCGTCGAGCAGTGCGCTTGCGGCAGCACCAGCTTCGTCGTTCGCCGACGACAGGTACACGCTCGGCGCATCGAGCGCGCGCACAAATGAACTGGATGAGGAGAACGCGCCGTCGAACGGTGCCTCGCCGCCGTCGATATCGCTCTCCATTCGATTGGCGATCGCGGCGGTCGCCAGATAGTCGATCAGTTCGGCGGCGTGCGGGCCGACCGTGTTGCGCACGACGTCCTGTGCCGGCAGTGCCAACTCGACACCGGCGTCGATGAGGTCGGCATCAGTGATGACCGATGCGCGTGGCGTGTCGGTGCCCGACCAGGTGAGCTGCGGACGCGCCGGATTGTCACCGCGTGCGACCACGCTGCCGAACAAGTCCTCCAGTTGCGCCTCAACCCGGTCGACGTCGATCTCGCCCACGACGATGACCGCTGCGTTGTCGGGGCGGTACCAGTCGTCGTAGAAGCTGCGTAGCAGCGCGGGTGTCATCGCTTCGATGGCTTCGGGGGTACCGATCGGGGAGCGGTCATCGTAAGCGGTGCCGCCCAGGAAGAGTGCCTCTAACTCTGAGAACACGCGGCCGTCGCCGGTCAGTTCGCGGGTGCGGTACTCATCCATCACCACGCCACGCTCGGAGACCACGTCGTCGTCGGTCAGCGTCGCCGCGGTCAACCATTGGTGCAAGATGTCGAGCCCCAGAGCGAGTTCTTCGCTCGAACTGTCGACGGTGAGTTGATAGACGGTCTCGTCGTAGCTGGTGTACGCATTGACGTCGGCGCCGAACTCGACACCGTTCTTCTGCAGCACCTTGATCAGGTCATTCTTCTCGTACTTCTCGGTCCCGTTGAACAGCATGTGCTCGAGGAAGTGCGCCACGGCCGACTGGTCGCCGCTCTCGAGCGCGGAGCCGGCATTGATCGCCAGCCGAAGTTCGGCCTTCTTGCCCGGCCGATCGCTGCTGCGGATGTAGTACTTCAGGCCGTTGTCGAGCGTGCCGGTGCGCACCTCATCGTCGAACGGAATCGCCGTGGTCGACTCTGTAATCGACGTGCCAACAGGATCGGTCGCCGAAGAATCGACGGTGACACCCGGATCACTCGACGTGCAGGCTGCAACACATAGTCCGATCACTACGAGCATGGCAGTAGAAGAGTGTGTGCTTCGGGTCCCCATTCAGCGAGCATACATAGAGCACCTAGTAGCGTTCCCGCGATGCCTTCCCACAATGCTTCCGACAAACCGACGATCACTATTCCCGCCGGCCCACCGCCCGCCGAGTTGCTTACCGACGACGAAGTTGTTGGCGACGGCGATGAGGCAGTCATCGGAAAGCGCGTCGTTGTGCACTACGTCGGGGTCGCATGGAGCAATGGCGAAGAGTTCGACGCCAGTTGGAACCGCGGCGAGACGTTCGACTTCCGTCTCGGCGCACGCGAAGTCATCGAGGGCTGGGATCGCGGCGTGAAGGGGATGCGCGTCGGCGGGCGCCGTCGGCTGACCATTCCGCCGGAACTCGGTTACGGCAGTCGTGGTGCCGGCGGCGCGATCAAGGGCGGCGAGACACTCGTCTTCGTCGTCGACCTGGTCGCCGTCAAGTAACCGCAGTCGACTAGAGCGACCGGCGGGCTTCGACGACCAGCGTCCCCCCTGCGCGATCGTGCCAACCGCGTAGGTCCAGCATGATCGGCAGATACACAAACGCGATGGCGAGTCCGACGAGATCGCCGTCGAGCCCAACCGTGAGCGACACGATCACGGGCAAGTAGGGAATCACCCAGCGCACTACGACGCGCCACAGACTCGGTGTGCGCTGGCTGCGCGCATTGACGACCCGCGTGTGCGCGACGAGCTTGCCGATCGACCAGCCGAAGAGGGCGGTCGGGACCACGAAGTAGAACATGTGCACCGCCACGATCAACGACGGCGCAGCCTCGGCGCGAGCCGCCAAGCCCGTTGGTACGCCGACGAGCACTTCGTCGAGCAGGCCGGCAGCAAGTCGTCGGTAGCGCGTGGCTGGGCGGCGACCATCAGGCAGCGGCTCGCGCGACTGCTTCACCAGTGGTGGCAAATCGCTGCGGTAATCCGGATCGCTGAACTCGGGTTCCTCAACGCGTTCCGGCGCGGTGACCCACGCGACGGCTTGCTCTAACTCGTCGGTGAACGAGCCGTCTGCAATCAACTCGTTGCGCACAATGCCGAACGGCACTTCGCCGGCGCGCAGCACGGTGGCAAGTAGTTGACGTTGCTCGGCTCGGAGATGCGCGATATCTATCGCGCACGGCAACGGCTCGCCGTCGGGTCGAGACCTGGCGGTCATCCGCCGTTCACGAGTCGGCGCACGGCGAAGACTCGCTGAAGTGGGATGTTGCCGACACGAACGACATCGCCGGTGCCTGGCGCTTGGATCCATGTCTTAGGACCGGTGGCGATACCAACGTGGCCGATCACACCGTTGGTTGCGAGAAAGACGAGATCACCCGCGCGAATAGGTTGCACGGTCCAGTCGACTGCTTCGCCGTACTTCGCCTGCGCAACGCTGTAGTGCGGAAGCGAGATACCAATCGTCGCAAACGCCCGCATTGTCAGACCCGAGCAGTCCCATGCGGTGGGGCCAGCTCCGTTTTGCACGTATGGCTCACCCAATTGGGCCGAGGCGAAGTCGAGCACAGTCGTGATCTTCGACGAAGTGGCGGTCACGACGGGAGGAACCGTGCCGCCCGCAGGCACCTGCAGGACATCACCGGGATGGATCACGGTGGTCTTCTTCATGCTATTCACTGCCAGCAAATCGTCCATCGTGACGCCGAGCGCGAGAGCAATGCGCTTGAAGTAGTCGCCTGGCTTCACCGTGTACGTCGCGCCGGTGGCGGTTGGCACCACTTGGGGAGTGCTGGGGAGCACACCGCCGTCAGGCACGACCAGTTGATCGCCGGGGTGGATGACGCTCTTCTTCGTCAGGCCATTCGCCGTCAGTAACGCGTCGAGCGACACGTGCAGCTTGGTCGCAATCAAGTGGAGGTAGTCGCCGGGCTTGACGGTGTACATCTGCGTGGCGGTCGGCTTCGCTGGTGCGTGCGCGGGGGTTGCGTGCGCGGGCGTTGGTATGGCGACGGCAACCAAGCCGCTTGCAATTGCAAGCGCGCTAGCTACCAGCAAGCGATGCGGGGACATGTTGTAACTATCGGCAGCTATCGGAAGACCTTTACGACGACCTTTACGATTCCTTGACACGCGGGCACACACGCCCGTGGTTACTAGGGTTTTGTCGTACACCGCAAGCAAGAGCTGCGGTAATCGCCGCGACCTAACAGCGACCGGCGGCCTTCACGATCGGATACGGGTTGACGGCCGAGCCACCGTCGGGGTGCACTTCGAAGTGCAAGTGCGGCCCTCCTGCGTTTCCAGTCGCACCCACGTAGCCAATGAGCTGTCCCGCGGTCACGATTGAACCGATCTCGATTCCGGGCGCGAACGCCGATAGGTGGGCGTAATAGAAGTAGGTGCCACCAGCAGCGGTGAGCCACAGCGCATTGCCGCCAAGTGAGCCCACAAAGTCGAGTTGCTTCTTGTTGATATTTCCATCCATCACGGCGTAGATCGGCGTGCCACTGCCGACCATGATGTCGACACCCTGATGCCTGCGCCCGCCAGACCGCGGCGCTCCCCAGGTATCGGCGAATGCACACGAGGCAGTGACCGGAAACGCTGCGAGGACGATCGTGCCGGGCGGAGGCGGAGGCGGAGGCGGTGGTGCCGGCGCAGCAGCGACGAGTGCCGCATTCGTCACGGTGTCGTATACGCCGTTGGCCGGAAGGCCGACGCGCGTTTGGAACGTCTTCAAAGCGGCTTGCGTCGCGCTACCGAACACGCCGTCGGCCCCGCCGAACACTGCGATGCCGACAGCGATCAACTGCGATTGCATCGTGCGGACTGCTTCGCCACGACTACCAATCGCGAGCAGCACCACGTTGGTTGGCGTGGTTGTCGGGGGAGGAGTCGTCGGGGGAGCGGTGGCCGGTGGTGCGGTGGTCGGCGGCGGTGTCACCGGCGGCGCGGTCGTGGGTGGTGTCGTTGGCACTGTTGTCACCGGCGTGAGCGCAGCAGCTGCGTTCGCCAGAATGGAAGCGGTTCCCGCGTCGAGCGAACCGGAGGCGACGAGACCCTTCGAGCGCTGGAACGTCTTCAGCGTCGCAACCGTCGAGCTGCCGAACACGCCATCAACGCCACCGCGCAGAGTCAGGCCGACGGTGACGAGTTGCTGCTGCATTGCCTTCACCGCATCGCCCCGCTCGCCGCGCGCGATGAGCGGCGTGCCTTCAATCAGCCCGAGCACGATTGCGGTTGGTATGTCGAGCACGCCATTTACTGTCAGCCCACGACGGCTTTGAAAGTCGCGTACGGCGGCTTCTGTGCCAGGGCCAAAGACACCGTCGACACCGCCTGCCACCGTGACGCCGGCACGAACGAGTTGCTGTTGCATGCGCTTCACGGTCGGTGAGCGATCGCCGCGCTGCGCCAGGGGAGGCTGATCTACCGACGGCCGCGCAACGACCGCCGACGAGGCCGCGGACGTGGCCATCGGGGTCAATACCGGCATGGCAATGAGGGATACAGCGATCACAAGGATGCGCCGTGGGCCTTGCAACATGGTCTAGAGGTCTCCTGGTTTTGGCTTGCTGAGCCAGTTCCCAGAGTCATCGGCGCGCGAAGGCCGCTAGTTCGTCATTGTTCCGTAAAGAAAACATCTCGTTTCGGTCTGCCAAGATGTGCGAACGCTCTCGAAGGGAACCCGATGGATTTCAACTTCAAAGACTTCGACCTTGACGATGTCGCCAGCAGGGTGATGGGCGGCGTCGACATCAAGAAGATCATGAGCATGGTCGACGCGATTTGGGATCACAAGGACGAGCTCGCGCACATCGCGCAGAACTTGCCGCAGTTGCTCGGCGAGACCGGTGGCCACATGCAAGCTGCTGGCGAGGGCGCACAGCGGGCGAGCGCGTTCTTGTCGGGCGAGGTGCGCGATCTGGCGACCAACGCAGCCGACCTACTAGAGGCATCGAAGACCCAGTTGCGCGGCGTGCTGAAGGCGCTCGAGGGCGTCGGCCACATTTTGAGCAACGTGCCGCTGATCGGCGATGTCGGCAAGTCGGTCAGCGACGGACTGAAGTCGCTCGGCGATGTAGCGAACAGCCTCGACAGCGTCGGCAAGAAGGTGCGTGGTCTCGGCGATCGCCTCTCCGATGTTGGTGACGACCTCGACTCGATGGGGCGATCACTCGTGGGTGGTGGCAGCAGCCTGCTCGGCTTCAGCGGAGCGAAGGGCAGCAAGTCGGGCAAGTCGAAGGTGACGACGAATCGCGCTCACGTGCCGACCTTTGCATCGAGTTCGGGGCCGACGAAGAAGAAGGCTGCCAAGAAGGCGAAGAAGGCCGCAGCAAAGAAGCCAGCGAAGAAGAAGGCCGTCAAGAAGGCAGCGAAGAAAAAGGCTCGCAAGTAACGCGTAGTTCGCGCGCTGCGACTGTTAGCGCGGGTTGAACCAGGTCGACGTCAACCCGAAGGCGCTGCGGAATGCATCGCCGGTGACGGTGACCGAACCTGCTGTGCCGTTCACGCGCATCGACGTCACGCGTCCGCCCCACTCACCGAAACCGTTCCTAGCGAGGATGGTGATCGACGTGAACGTTCCGATGCTCGGGTACTTGGCGGAGATCGTTGAGCCCGAAATTGTCGCGGTCCAGTTGTGGCGCGGGTTCAACGCGGTGGCGTCGCCTTCGTCGATGACCGCGGGGAACGGCATGTTCGCGCTCGCCGCCGGGGTTCCGTTGACGGTTGCCGTCCAACCGCCGTTCGACGCGGCGAACATCGTGAGTGCGATCACACCGGACGTGTTTCCGACGCGACGCACGATGCCTGCGGTCGCAACAACGGCGGCGTCGGTGCTGGGGTACTCGACCGCAACGTACGAGCCGCCAAGCGTGGCGCGATAAGCCGCACCCTTATAGAACTGACAATCGAGGTCGCACGTCTTCGCGTACGAGTAGCGATTCGATGCCAGACCGTAGCTACGTGCGGCCACAGCCTGTGCCTGCAGTGCCTGTGCGCCGTTGCCGCCACCAGCACTGGCCCACGACGGCGACATCTCCTTCGCAATGACAGCGCGCAGGTAGTGCTCGATCGGAACTTCGTTGACCGTGCGATTTTCTCCGTCGGTTCCATTAGTCGCGCGGATGAGCCCGCGGTACGAGCGCACGTTTCCGTTCGGCTCGCACACGGCGACGAGATCGCTGAACGACGTTGTTGCGACATCTGCTTGCGTACGAATGTTGACTGGTGCAGCCAGCGCACCGGCGACCAGCGTCCATCCAGATGCGACGGGGTCGCCAGTCGCGGCAGGGCAGACCTGCGCATCCGTGCGCGCCCACACCGCGTACACAGATGGCGACACCTCGCGTGCGAGCACCGACTTCCATGGGCCACCGGCAACTCCGTCGACGACGAGCAAACCATTCGCGTTCACGGCCGCCGTTTGCAAATTGTCGACACTCTGCAATCGCACGGTGAGAGTGGTATCGAGTGGAACGGTGCCGGCAACCGTGCCGCCGTAATAGTGGTCGAGGATCTGCGCCGACGACCAGCCAAAGTCGACTGCGTAGCCGTACGCGCCCCACTGGCTAAGTCCGTAACCATGGCCCGAGCCGTGGCCGTCAAGCACGAGCGAACCCGCGGGCACGGGAACGCGTGTGTCCATCAAGCGCGCGGGAGTGAGTCCGTTGAATGGTCCCGACGTCGGGAACCAGCCGAGCACGTCAACGAGCACGTCGACATCCGACGAAGACCACAACGAGATCTGACCGTTGGCGCCGAGTGGCACGACGACCATGTTCGAGATCGCCTGCCCGGCGGAGAAGTTGAGGTTCGACGCGTTCGGTTGCGCTTGGCCCGTGGGCCACACAGTCATGAATGCGACGGCCTTGGAGTTGATCGCAGTGACGTTCAGCGCCACCGAACCCGCACCCGTCGCCGGCACGAGGCCGCGCCCAGCGATCGTCACATTGAAGAGAGTCCCGCCGGTGAGCCGCGGGCCACCGGAGAATTGTCCGTCGACAGTGCTGCCGCCGCGCGTGTCCATCAAGCGCGCGGGAGTGAGTCCGTTGAACGAGCCGCCGCTCGGGAAGTAGCCGAGTACGTCGACAAGCACGTCCACACTCGCGGGTGACCACAACGAAATTTGTCCGTCGGCGCCGACGGGCACGACGACCATGTTGGGAGTGACTTGGCCAGGGGAGAAGTTGAGGTTCGATGCGTTCGGTCGCGGCTGACCGGTTGGCCACACGGTGAGGAAGCCGACGGCCTCGGAATTGATCGCGGTGATGTTGAGCGCGACGGAACCGACGCCGCTCGCCAGCACGCCGCCGCGGTTGAGAACAGTCAGCTTGAACTCGGTGCCGCCGGTGACCTTTGGCGCGCCAGAGAATGCGCCGTCAACGGTGCTGCC
>JAYVVU010000272.1:0-3618 GCA_043786755.1 Actinomycetota bacterium | reverse complement strand
TCGCAACAGTCGTCGCAACCGGTGTCGCACCAAGCGCGAGCGCGCTGAACGCGACAACAGCGACTGCAATTCTAAAGAAACGCGCCTTCGCGCCTTCCTGACCTGGGTCAACCATGATTCTCCTCGAAACGCCACCGGTAGGTTAGCGACGCGGCCGTTTGCGATCCGGGCGCTGCGTTCCCTTCACCGGGGTGCTGCCGCGTCGTTTGGCGACCTCGGCGGCGAGGGTGCGCCGAGCGCGGGCCGTCAGCGAGAGGGGCACCGGCTTGCCAGCGCGCACTGCACGCCAGCCGAGTAAGTACGACGCCGAGGCGAACGCTCCGATCAGGCCGACCACGAGGAAACCGATCTCGCCAGGCAGCGTGAAGAACACCGACGGCAAGCAGCCGAGCACCCAGGCCAACTGAAAGCGTGTTTCGAATCGCGCGAAGGCACGGCCTTGGTTTGCATCGGGGGCATCGCGCTGCACGATCGCATCGAAAGCCAAGCGGCCGATCGCCGAGCTGAAGTTGACAACGAACGCGAGCAGGATCGCTGTTCCGAGCCCGCCCGTAGTCGCGGCGCCCACACCGGCGAAAGCAATGACGCCGAGCGCGACCGTCAACATCACTTCCTCGCGCACCGCGCGTCGCAGCGCAGGCGCGATCAGGTTGCCAAGCATTGAGCCAACAGTTGACGCACCGGCAGCGAGACCAAATTGAACGAGGCCGTACTCCTCGCGTAGCCAGAAGAAGAGGTGGAACGTGAGGAAACCGATCGTCGCGCGAATCAACGCCATCGCACCGGTAGCCAAGAAGATTCCCGCCGAACGCAACTCGCGCCGCTCCTCGCGACGAGGCGGCGCCGCCGCAACGACATCGCGCGGCAATTGATGGGCGAAGAACGTTGCCATCACGAAGATCGCGGCGCCGACGAACAGAGCCACAGACGCGCTGAGTTTGCCAATGCCGACCAAAGGACCGATCGCAAGCGCGCCCACAACGCCCGAGATCAGGCTGAGCTTCGAGTTCGCCTCGACCAGTTCCGCCTCGCTCTTCACCACGCTGGGGACAAGAGCCGACTTCGAAACGGCGTAGGTCTTTTGCATCACCATCGCACCGAAGATGAGCGGATACAGAAATACGTCGTTGACGTGGAATGCCATCATCACGTAGACGACCGCGCGCACGACGGAAGTGATCTGCATGACCATGCGTCGGCCACCCGGAATACGATCGACCGTTGGCCCGATCGCGGGCGCCACCACAGCAAACGGCGCGACCGAAACCAGCAGGTACAGCAACACCCGATCACGTTGCGCGTCGGGGCTGAGGCTAAAGAGAACCGAACCGGCGAGCGCGCCGTACATCGCAGCGTCGCCCATTGCCATCAGCGCGTGCGTGCGAGCAAGGCGACGGAAGGGCGACTGCGACTGCACTGGCATCTGGCCAGGACGCCTGCCGCCGCGGTACACCACGTCGGCTCGCACTCGCTCGCTGCTCACGGACGCATCGTAGGTGGCAGGGGTAACACGGAAACGGTGATCAGGGCCGCGGGCGCTCGTATTTGTAGCCGAGTCCGCGAATGGTGGTGATACGGGTCGGGTTTGCCGGGTCGGGTTCCACCTTGCTACGCAGTCGCTTCACGTGCACGTCAAGTGTCTTCGTGTCGCCCACGTAATCGCCACCCCACACGCGATCGATCAGTAGGTCGCGCGACATGACGCGACCGGCGTTGGCGAGCAGCAAGTGCAGCAACTCGAACTCTTTCAAGGGCAACGCCACCTCGGCACCGTCGATGATCACGCGATGCTCGTCGGCGTCCAGGCTGACATCGCCCACGATCAGCGCTCCGGCCGACATTTCGGTCGTGGTGGTGACGATCCCCCGCCGGCGCATGACCGCATGCATGCGCGCCACCAGTTCGCGCATGCGATACGGCTTTGTGACGTAGTCGTCGGCGCCGACTTCCAAGCCCACCACCGTGTCGATCTCGGCACCCTTGGCGGTGACCATGATGATCGGGACCTGACTGCGCTTGCGTAGCTGGCGGCACACGTCGAGCCCGCTGATCTTGGGCAACATCACATCGAGCAGCACCACATCGGGTTGCACGCTGTCGAAGCGAGCTAAAGCTTCGGCGCCGTCGGTTGCAACCACAACGCGAAACCCCTCGCGTGCGAGTCCGACCATCAGGGCCTCGACGTAGCTCGATTCATCCTCAACGACGAGAACCGTGTGTGACATCTGCGCTGCCATCGCTACTGCTCCACCCGAATCGGTATGCGCAAGGTGAATGTTGAGCCCTCGCCCTCGCGGGACACCACGCTGACCTCGCCGCCATGATTAGTGGCTACGTGGCGAACAATCGCAAGGCCAAGGCCGGTGCCACCGGTGTCGCGGCTGCGCGCCCGATCGACGCGATAGAAGCGCTCGAAGATGCGGTCGAGATCGCGGGCAGGAATACCGACACCCTGGTCGGCCACCTGAATTTCAGCCGCGCCGTCAACCAACTCCGATGTCACGCGCACGCTGCCACCGACATCGCTGTACTTCACCGCATTGTCGACCAGATTGCTGACAGCGGATACCAATTGCAAGCCATCCGCGACCAGTACGGCCGGGGCGACCGCACCGATGCACAGTTGCACCTCAAGCGTCTCGGCTCGCAGACGATTCCGGCCGACTGCTTCACCAATCACGGCTGCCAGTTCGACGTCCTCTCGAACGCCACGACCATCCAACTCGATTCGCGACAACTCGAGCAGATCGTCGATCGTGCCCGATGCGCGGTGCGCCTCTTCAATCATCTTCTTTGCCAGGTGTCGATTGACCTCGAAATCGTCGCTATCGGCGAGAGCTTCGGCGAGTACTGCCAGCGCGCCGACGGGAGTTTTCAGTTCGTGGCTGATGTTCGAAACAAAGTCAGTGCGCACGGCGTCGACGCGCGCACGGTCGGTCAGATCGTCGATCACCGCCAGCGCTCCCCCGCCTGCCAAGGGAACGCTGCGCACAAGCAGCACGCGCTGCGGTGGACCGAACAAACTCAGTTTCTGCTCGATGGTCTCGCCTTTGCGGGCGTCGGCCAGTGCCCGCTCGACAGCTTCTTCCAACAAGACGTCGGCATGGCCGCCTAATGCTGCCGCACCGTTGCGCAGCAACACCGATCCATCGGCATCCACCAACACCAGACCAGCTGGCACCGCTTCTAGCGCTGTGCTCAATTGCGCAGCACGCGTCTGGGCCACTTGTTTTGCCGACACTTCTTTGGCTAGTTCACGACGAAGGCGGTCGATCTCGCCTTTGCCAAACAAACTCACGATCCTCCGGATGCCGGGGCGGTGTCGTTGTCGGTCTCGAGCTCGATGGTGGGGCGTGGTGCCTTCTTGTGATCCGGCAACCAGCCGGTTATCACGAAGCGCACTCGCTCTGCGATGTTGACGGCGTGATCGCCGATGCGTTCGTAGAAGCGCGCCACGACAGCCAATTGCACCGCAACCTGCAGATCGATTCGGCCAGCCGCATGGCTTTCGAAGATCGCTTGGATGAACTGCTTGTGCAACGCGTCGAGGTAGGCATCCATGTCGTCGAGCGCAGCTGCCATCGCGTCGTCGTTCTCGACGAACGCTTCGATGGTCGC
>JAYVVU010000271.1:0-3624 GCA_043786755.1 Actinomycetota bacterium | reverse complement strand
CGTCGAGTCGGCCGAGCACGGCATCGGTGCCGAGAGCCAAGCCCAACTCTTCTTCGAGCTCGCGTCGAGCGGTCTCCTCCGCTGACTCGCCAGGGTCGACACGCCCACCTGGCAGCGCGAACTGTCCACCGTGCTTGCGCAAAGTTGAAGCGCGTAGGCAAAGCAGGAACGCCGCGCCACCGGAAACACTGTTCATCGATCCATCAAAGCCACGCAGATCGCCGGGCACGTTCGCCATTTCGCGCACGGTCGATTCTGCTGTGACGATTGGTGTGGCATCGATTGGGTCAGGCTGACTATCAACTATCACGACGGCAACAGCTGCGCGACGGTGCTCGCCCTCAGGAGCAACGAGCAGTTCGTGGTCCGCCAGATTGTTCAGCAGCCGCTCACGCAAGGCCGGCTCGTGCTTGATCATCGAGACGACCCTATTCTGTCGAGATGGATTTGTCGGTGGCCGTAACGCCGCTTTACTTCGGTTCGATGGCGTGGGAACACCGCGCCTTGCAGCGTCGCGTTCTTGCCGACGACTCCGTCGAGTCGCCCGCCGCCAACTACACCAAGGCCGACACCGTTGCCAGCCTCGGTATGGGAGTGCTCAGCATCTCGACGCCCCTCACGATTGCTGCTGTTCGTTATGCGATGCCACGCCGCGGTCCGAAGGGCCGCATCGGCCGTGTCATCGTCGGCGTTGCAGTGGTCGGCGCCGCAGCGACCACCATCGCGGACGTTGTCGCAGCACGCGCTGATACCGCGACCGCCGCCGGTCGTCGTCTGAAGGCGCGAGCGCGCAGGGTCGCTGAAGTCGGGGGAGTTGCTGCGATCGCAAGCGCAGGCTTGGTGGCCAGCGCGACCGCGGCATACCTGATGGGTGGCAAACGTCAGTGGGCAGCCAAAGGCGAAAAGCGCGACCTCGGCAAGGGTGTCGTTGGCTGGACGGCGGCGATGGTTGGTTGGGACTTCATCTACTACTGGAACCATCGGCTGATGCACGAAGTGCGTGCGCTGTGGGCGATCCACGTACCGCATCACAGCAGCGAGCACTACAACCTTTCGACGGCGTTGCGGCAGCCGGTCGCTGGCGCCTTTGGTGTGTTCGTGCCGTACGGAGCGTTGGCACGTGCAGGCGTCCGCCCGAACCTGATCGAAACGTCGCGTGCGCTGAACCTGATCTACCAGTACTGGATCCACACCGACACTGTCCGCTCCATTGGGCCGATGGAAGCGGCGCTCAACACGCCGTCGCATCACCGTGTGCACCACGGCAGCAACAAGCGCTATCTCGATCGCAACCACGGTGGCATCTTGATCATCTGGGACAAGATGTTCGGCACCTTCCAACGCGAGTTACCTAAGGAAGACCCCGTCGTCTACGGACTGACCAAGAACATCAACTCGCACAACCTGGCCAAGGTCAGCGCCCACGAGTTTGGCGACATGTTCCGAGACGTTGCACGCAGCACTAACTGGCGCGATCGACTCGGCTTCGTGCTGCGCGGCCCCGGTTGGGCTTACGACCGACACGACGAACTCGACGCGGAAGCAATCGAGGCTTCCGTCGCCGACTGATCGGCGCGGGTGACCCTGCCGAGAAATTCGAGCAGCACCTTGTTGAACGTGCTCGCATGCTCGACCATCAGGCCGTGAGCAGCACCGCTGATGACAACTAGCTCGGCATTCGGCATGCGATCGGCGATCTCTTCGCTGTCGCCGCGCGGCGTCAAGATGTCTTGGTTGCCGACGACGACCAAAGTTGGTGCCGCGACCTGCGCCAGCTGATCGGCCATCGATTCGTCGACGGCGAGAATCGCACGTATCTGCGCGGCGAATCCATGTGCCGGGCGACTGAGACTGAACGGCCCCAACCATCCGAACGCGGGCAACAATCGGCGGAACGAGCGCGGGCCAATCACCCAGCGCGCCGCCTCGCGGGTCATTGCCGACATGCCGCGCTCGGTGGCCGTCGTCGCCCAGCTCTGCAACAACTCGCGGCGCCACACATGGTTGCGGCACGCCGTGCAGGCGAGCGTCAGCGAGATCACGCGCTCGGGGTACTTGAGACCGATGATCTGCGTGAGCGCGCCGCCCATCGAAGCGCCGACGACGTGCGCGCGCTCAGCACCCGCAGCGTCGAGTACAGCGATGGCGTCGTCGGCCATCTGCTCAAGCGAGTACTCGGTGAATGGCTTGTCGCTGCGCCCCGCACCGCGGTTGTCGAAAGCAACCACGCGGTAATGCAACGCCAGTGGAATGCGTTGCAAATCCCAGCCGTGCTTGTCAGCACCTAGGCCCTGAATCATCAATACGACTGGCGCAGTCGCGCGTCCGATTACCTCGTAGTGCAGCCGAATGCCATCGCGCGCATGTGTGTACGGCATCGCTATTCGCCATCCGGCGCGTCGTCGTCAAGCATCCGCTGCAGTTGATGTTGCACCAATTCCGCGAGCTCGACGTGCGCGAGCGGGCCGTGGCGTTCGCGTCGCGGCTGAACGGGTGCGCCAACGACCACGTGCGCAGTTCGGCTGAAGCGGCTGCTGATCGCCGAGACCGGTAGCACCGGCACTTCCGCAATCACGGCTTGACCAACAAGATCGTGCGGCACCGCACCCGCGTGACGTGCGTGCGAGGTGCCGGCTGCCGAAACAAGAACGAGTTCGCCGGCGCGCAGCGCGCTGAGCACATCGGCGGGGTGCGCCAACAGCGCCCCGACGCGTCGCATCAGTGGGCCAACCGGCGCGATGTCGGGCCGACCGACAAAGCGCACCGTGCGGCCAGTGGTGTCAGTGAGAGCAAGTGCGGCGTACACGGCATTGAGCGAGAACCGTCGCGAGTTGCACACCAACAGCGCGGCCGAGCCGGGAATGTTTCCGGCCCCGGTGACCTTGACGTTCCATCGCAGGCGAGCGAGCGGCGACAGCGCAGCAACCAAGTGTGGGTCGCGACCAAAGTCGTCGACGGCGTAGACGGCCATCATGCGACTTCCTGGTTGATGCTGCCGATACGCACGACACTTTCCCACGAATACAGATGGTCGATGACTTGCGGTGTGGTGTTGGCCGGACCTGCACCGAGCAGCTCAATCGCCCGCGAACCATCGGCGAGACGACCGCGATGCATCACTTCAATCACATGGTCGGGGATCGGCGCGCCGAACAGGTTGCTCAGTCGGCCGGCAAGTCCCCAACCGGGCCCGAGCAATGGCAGCGGCACGCGCCGGCCGCGCAGTGCCGCCTGAAGAGTGGTGATCGCTCCCGGCGCAACAAGGTTCAGCGGCTGATTGAGTCGCCGTGCTGCGGCAGTGACGAATGCATCCGCGGCATCGCCGTCTTGTACGACCGCAAACGGTGAGTCGGCGAGCACGCTGTACGGAACGACGGGTTGACGCAGCAGTCGCCCGAGTGGGCTGGGCACGTGCTTGCCGAGCACAGGCGCCAACCGCAGCGTGCCGATCGCCAGCCCAGCGCGACCGGCCAGTACCGCGGTTTGCTGCTCGAGACTGGTCAGCATCTTTCCGAACTCTGTGGACGGCTGCAGCGGTGCAGTCTCATCGGGACGAGTCGGCGTGCCGCGCCCACGGCCGTAGACCTCGATGCCGCTACGCAGGACGACTGATTCCAGCGCCGG
>JAYVVU010000270.1:0-3624 GCA_043786755.1 Actinomycetota bacterium | reverse complement strand
AAGCGGCGATGCCAGTGATGCTCGGGCGGGTCGCTGGTAATCGGCGGCGCCGCAACGCCCGAGTACGGGCCTTCGAACTGCATCGGCGGCGGCGGCGTGACGATGATCGAGCGCGACGTGAACAGATCGTGCTCCTGCGCTATTGCGACAATGTCTTCGTATCGAGTCGGCAGCCACGAACCACCCCAGCGTTCGGTACGCGCAATCGGACACTCCGACTCGCGAATCTCGTCCATCACAGGAAACGGATTCAGTACAAATGCAGGGTCGAAGATGTCGTAGTCGGTACGCGGATCGATAGTTGTCATCAGCTCAGCCTTTGTCCGACACGGAAATGGAGATAGCCCGTTCTGGGCAGTTGTTCAGCGCTCGGCGTGCTTTCGCTTCCAGTTCGACTGGCAACTCACCGTCGATCAACAGCAGGGCGTTGCCGTATTCGTCGCTGCCGAACACTTCCGGTGCGGCGATCGCGCACATCTGATGGCCATGGCAGGCGCCGCTGTCGATTCGAACCTTCATCGCAGCAAGTTTCGCGGACGCATCAGCCCATAACCGTGCCCGAGGTCTCTGCCTTATCCCGGCGACGCGAGAACGCTCCGAGGTTGATCGACCGGCCCGTGCGCTGGCCAACGAACTGCACTGGTTGCTGGTCGTGATCGTTGCCTGCTTGCTCGGCGTCGATGATGTCGCGCATGAATTGGCCGACGATCGGCGCGTTCTTGAACTGGTTGCCGCTCGTGCCGCACGCCATGAAGTAACCGGGCAGATCGCTCTTGTCGTAGATCGGGACCCAGTCGTCGGCGACGTCGTAGAGCGCAGCCAAGCCGACGGGACGGTGCGGTACTCCGAACTCGGGCACGCGGCGCGCCAGTCGCATCATCGAGATCTCGAACTGATCGACCGTCGGATACTCGTCGAAGTTGTCTGGGTCGTCGATCCAATGCAGCACGTCGCACTTTGGTTCGGTTCCACCGACCAACCAGGTACCGCCGGGTTGCGGGCGAATGTACTGACCAAGGTCGCCATCCGCGACCGCCGGCAAGCCGTCCTCAAGACGCAAGCCCTCCGGGGCTGAAACGGTGAAGACTTCCTGGCGTAGTGGACGGTTGCTGATCCGCATGCCGTCGGCAACGCCGGCGAGTCTGTTGATCAGGCTGGAGTGCGGACCGCCGACGTTGACGACGACCGGCGCCAAGATGCGCTCGCCACCGGCGAGCGTTACGCCCGACACACATTCGCCTCCTCCCTCAACGGCAATGCGATCGATGGCGACCACCTGTTGGTGAAAACGGAACTGTGCGCCACTTTGCTTGGCCGCGTAAGCGAGGTTGCTCGCCGCCAGTTTCGGATCGTCGATGAAACCCGACTCGGGCTCGATGAGCGCAGTCAACGCTGTCGCAGCATCGTCGGCAAAGGCGGGGTCGTCGATTCGTTTCGGTGGAAAGTACGCACCGAGGTCGACTCCGGGCAGCAGCTCACCGAGCGCCGACACGTCGGCGATCGAGTAGGCGATGCCAACTTCATCCCACAAGCGACGTACGCGCTCGGTGTTGTCGTCGGGCGTGTTGAAGATGCACATGCCCGTGCGAATGAAACGCGCCATGCCATCTGGATCGACCGTACCGAGGTGGCCCTGCCAGTCGTGCCACATGGCAGCGGCTTCCCAGGCGGCGAGCACGGAGTCGATCGTTGAGTAGCTGAAGCGAATAATCGACACCGAAGAGCTTGTCGAGCCAGCACCCGCAGAAGGACCTTTGTCGACGACTAGGACGGAGCGGCCGCCGCGAGCGAGTTCCAGGGCAACCGAAGCGCCGATTACGCCCGCCCCGATCACAATCGCGTCGAAGCGATCGGTCATCGCGCGTGGCTCACAGAGCGCTTCCGAAGAGCCATCCCACCAAGCTGGTCGCAACCATCGCGAGTGCACCACCACTGACAACGCGGACGATCGGGCGCAATGGTGCAGCGCCCCCCGCGCGGGCGCCGACGTAGCCAAGGATGACCAGCGCCACCACGGTTAGCGAGACGATCAACGGCACTCGCAATCTTTGCGACGCGGTCACCGCCGCTATCAGCGGCAATGCAGCACCAAATGAAAATGCGGTTGCGGAACTCCATGCCGCTTGGAAGGGTCGAGCCAACTGGTCGCGCGAGATGCCGAGTTCGTCGCGCAAGTGCGTACCGAGCGCGTCGTGTTCGGTGAGTTGAACTGCGACCTCTGTCGCGAGTTGCTTCGACAAACCTTTCGCAGTGTAAATCGCGGTCAATTCTTCCAGTTCGTGGTCGGCTTGATGCGCAAGTTCCCACGTCTCTTTCGCAATGTCGCTGCGCTCGGAGTCGCGCTGCGACGAGACCGATACGAACTCACCCAGCGCCATCGAGACGGCCCCTGCGACGAGACCTGCGAATCCTGCGGTCAAAATCGCGTTACGGGAGGCGTTGGCCGCCGCAACACCAAGCAGCAGCGCTGCAGTGGAGATGATGCCGTCGTTAGCGCCGAGAACTGAGGCTCGCAGCCAGCCGGCGCGACTCCCGAAGTGACCCTCATTGTGTCGCATGCGGCGAGCCTACCGACGGGCAGTGCGGCAGACTTAGGGCCGCGTCAGTCGATCAAGGTGCTGTGCCCGCTGCGGACGTTGTTGGCGATGCCCAATGTCACGGTGATCGAAGGCTTGGCCGCCGCCGTCGCTGTCGAATAGAGGTCGCGTCGGCAGTAATGTCGCTGACATGCCTAAGGCCCTAATGCATCCCTTCGCCAAGCCGGCGCGCCCAGAATTCGTACGCATTGTCCGCGGCGAGGGGGCACTGCTGTACACCGCCGACGGAAAGGAGCTCATCGACGGCATGGCAAGCCTCTGGTACTGCACGATCGGTCACGGGCGCAAGGAGATGGCCGACGCGATCGCAGCGCAGATCACGACGCTCGAGTCGTACTCGATCTTCGATCCGTTCACCAACGATCCTGCGGAGGAATTGGCCGAGACGCTGCGCGAGATCGGGCCGATCCCAGGTGCACGCGTCTTCTTCACCGACTCGGGCAGCGAAGCGATCGACACGGCGATGAAGCTGTCTCGCATGGCGCATGTCCAAGCCGGCCAGGGGCACCGCAAGCTGATCGTCTCGCTCACGCGCGGCTTCCATGGCACCGCTTACGGCGGAACTAGCGCGCAAGGGATCGCGCCCAACAAAGAGAACTTCGGTCCCTTCGTCGACGACGTCGTGCAAGTACCAGCCGGAGATCTGGAGGCGATGGCGACGCTGTTCGTGCAGCGCGGCAACGAAATCGCCGCCATCATCGCCGAACCGGTGCAGGGTGCTGGCGGCATCTATCCATCGCCGGAGGGTTACTTACAGGGTCTGCGCAAGTTGTGCGATCAGCATGGCGCCTATCTCGTGTTCGATGAAGTGATCACCGGATTTGGCCGAGTGGGTAGTTGGTTCGCCGCGCATCACTATGGCGTCGAGCCCGACCTCGCGACGTTCGCCAAAGGCGTCACCTCCGGCTACGTGCCGCTTGGGGGCGTATTCATCGGGCCGAAGCCGACCGCAGCACTCGAATCGAACCCCGACTTCTTCCTGCGCCATGGCTTCACCTATTCCGGCCACGCCACTGCGTGTGTCGCA
>JAYVVU010000269.1:0-3627 GCA_043786755.1 Actinomycetota bacterium | reverse complement strand
TGCAGCCGATCGATGGCATCGGTCGCTATCTGCACGGCAGTGTTGAAACCGAACGTCATGTCGGTGCCGACGACGTCGTTGTCGATCGTCTTGGGGATACCGACGATGGGCAAGTCGTGGTCGGCGTGCAGCTTGCATGCGACAGACAACGAACCGTTACCGCCAATGACCACCAACGCGTCGAGCGCCAGTGCTTTGAATGTGTCGACGACTTCCTGCACACCGGTCTCGTGGTCGTAAGGACTCCCCCGCCGCGTGCCAAGCATCGTGCCGCCCTTGGGCAGCATGCCGCGTAGCGAGGAAACATTGAGCTCGGTGTAACGCCGTTCGCGCACGCCGTCCCACGCGTCGTGGAAGCCAATCAGTTCGTCGCCGTGGACCATCTCGCCCTTACGTACGACGGCGCGAATGGCTGCGTTGAGTCCGGGACAATCGCCCCCACCTGTCAGAATGCCGACGCGCATATGAAAATCGTAGGGCTTACAACTAAGAACGAATGGAACAAGAGCGACATGAAATGGGATTCTTCACGACCGGTGCCGTGGAAACGGCTGACCATCGAGTGGGCCGTCGTTGCGGTCATCGTTGCCCTCGTGTCGTTCTCGGCGACCGATAATCGCAAGTTCTCCAGCTACATCGCTCTCGTGCTGGGGGGTGTCGTCTATCTGATCGTCGGCACCGTGATGGCCAAGTTTGGTTACGCGCGCAAGACGCTGAAGCAGATGCGCGCCGAAGTCGCCGCCGGCCCGCGCCGGACTGTCGGATCGTCGTCCAAGGCAAGTTCGCCAACTGCAACCGCGCGTCCGAAGCCCGCACCGACAAAGCGAACCTCCGGCGGCCCAGGCCATCGACCCGCCAAGCGGCGAAAGTGACCGACCGGTGAAGCAGTGTGTCATCGCGATCGATGCCGGGACGACCGGCGTGCGCAGTCGCGCCGTGTTTCCAAAGCAGTCCGGCGTCGCCGAGCTGCCGACGGTCGCGTCGTATCGGGAGTTCACGCAACACTTTCCTGAACCCGGGTGGGTGGAACACGACGCCACTGAAATCTGGGCGGCGGTTAAGGCGACGCTGACCGATGTCGTGCAGCAGGTGGGCGCAGCCAACGTTGCCGCAATCGGCATTACCAATCAGCGCGAGACCGTGTTGGCGTGGAACCGCCGAACGGGCGAGCCCTACGGCACAGCCATCGTGTGGCAGGACCGTCGCACCGCCGCGCGCTGCGACGAGTTGGCGGCCGCAGGTTGGTTGCCAGAGGTACGTGCAACTACGGGCTTAGTGCTCGATCCGTACTTCTCCGGGTCGAAGGTGGAGTGGTTGCTCGCTAATCGCAACATTCCAATTGACGCCGACCTTGCGATCGGAACTATCGACACGTGGCTGCTGTGGAACTTGACGGGTGGCGCTGTGCATGCCACCGATGCATCGAACGCCAGTCGCACAATGTTGTTCGACATACGCGCACTGCAGTGGAGCGAAGCGATGTGCACACTGTTTGGGGCACCGATCGCGGCACTGCCGACCGTGATGCCATCGAGCGGCCGTTTCGGCGTGACCTCCGACGCGTGCGGCGCGCCAGCTGGAATTCCTATCTCTGGTGTCGCCGGCGATCAACAGGCTGCACTCTTCGGGCAAGCGTGTTTCGCACCCGGCATGGCGAAGAACACGTACGGCACGGGCAGCTTCATTCTGCTGAACGTCGGCGAGCAGTGCCCGCCGGTGACAGAGGGAATGCTCACCACTGTCGGCTGGACGCTCAGCAACGGCGTGACGACGTACGCGCTGGAGGGCGCAGTCTTCGTGACGGGTGCGGCAGTGCAGTGGCTTCGCGATGGAATCGAGGTCATCACGAGTGCTGCCGAGGTGGGTCCGCTCGCCGCGTCGGTGCCAGACAACGGTGGCGTGTACCTCGTTCCAGCCTTCACGGGTCTGGGGAGTCCGTGGTGGGATCCGTACGCGCGCGGCACGATCGTCGGCATCACGCGCGGCAGCACCAAGGCGCACCTCGCACGTGCCGTGGTGGAAGCGATGGCGTACCAAACGCGCGACGCGATGGACGCGATGTCGACGGCTGCCGGTGTCGGCATGAAAGACCTGCGGGTCGATGGCGGCGCGTCGGTGATGGACGCCATGTTGCAGTTCCAGGCCGATCAGTTGGGCGTCACTGTGCGCCGACCAACCGATCAGGAGACGACAGCGCTCGGCGCCGCGTATCTCGCAGGCCTCGCTGAAGGTGTGTGGCCTTCGCTCGCCGCGATCACTGCGGAGTGGACGGTCGAGGCCGTGTTCGAACCGGCCAGCGATCGCACGTTGGCCGACCTCGCCCACGCAGGCTGGCGACGGGCAGTTGAGCGGTCACGCGATTGGGTGCAACATTGAGTATCGAGTCAGGACAGACAGAACGGAGGGTGTGATGAGCAGCACAATTGTTCCGGGTAGCCAGGGGCGGGCAGCGCGCGTGAAGGCGGGCCAATCCGTGCGCGTCGTCAATACGCACGGCACGCAGGTCGTCGACTTCTGGGCGCTGCGCGCCGACCGCCCGGAAGTTGCACTCTCGATGCAGCACTCGCGCATTGCGTGGCGCAACCTGCGGCCTCACCCAGGCGACGCCATGCTCGACGAGGAACGATCGACGGTCATGATCTTGAAGGCCGATACCAGCCCGGGAGTGCACGACACGGTGATCGCCGCGTGCGATCCGTTTCGCTACGCGCAACTCGGCGGAGCGCCCGACCATCGGTCGTGTTGCGGCAACTTCACAGAAGCGCTCGCCGAGATCGGGGTTACTCGCAAAGCGCCCGTTCCGGCGCCACTGAACCTGTTCATGAACATTCCGTGGGACGCGGACGGCAACATCGAATTTCTACCGACGGTGTCTGCTGCTGGCGACAGTGTCACGTTTCAGGCTGAAGTCGACCTGATTGTTGTCGCCTCCGCGTGCCCGATGGACATCGTTCCCATCAACGGTCCCGGCGGCGGTAAGCCTGTCGACGTCGAACTGATTGTTGAGTAGGCAATGTCCAAACAACTGGAACCCGATTGCATCCACGTCGTCATCGAGATACCGCGCGGCAGTCGCAATAAGTACGAGATCGATCACGACACCGGTCGCGTTTTCCTTGATCGTCGACTCTTCACCGCCACGACGTATCCGGCCGACTATGGCTTCATTCCCGAAACACTCGGTGGCGATGGCGACCCGCTCGACGCGTTGGTGCTGTTGGAAGACCCTGTGTATCCCGGCGTGTGGGTGCAGGCACGCCCAGTCGGCGTGCTGTACATGCACGACGAGGCCGGCGAGGACGCCAAGATTCTGTGCGTTCCACCGGCGGAGCCGCGTTGGGAGAAGGTGCACGACCTTGCTGATCTGACACCGCAGCTGGTGCAAGAGATCCAGCACTTCTTCGAGGTCTACAAGGCACTCGAGCCGGGCAAGTCGTCGTCAACCGCCGGGCTTGCAGGCCGCGATGCTGCGCGGGAAGCAATCCGCAAAGCACGCGCCAACTACCACCCACACTGAGCCCGGCCAGTTTGCGTCAAGAACGACGACGCACAACCCGCATCACCTCTGGCTCACAGCCCAACAGCGTTTACGTAAAGCGCCCAGTCGAACGACGCTTAGTGAACGAC
>JAYVVU010000268.1:0-3640 GCA_043786755.1 Actinomycetota bacterium | reverse complement strand
AGACCAGCCCCAGAATCCGTGCCGTCGCAGCGGTGCTCCTTAGGAGTTGATCAGGTTGCTGGTGGCGCTGGCATCGTTCTGTCGACTTTCGACTTTTAGCACGGCTGTATTGTCTCGACATGACGACGAACGACGATGTTGAAGCTCAGGTCCTGACCGTCGAGGATGGCCCGTTCGCTGGATGGCAGAGCTGGAGCGGAAATCCATTCGAGGACCACGCCGGACCGTATTACTACCGCAGCGTTGAGGGCGAAGGAACCACGGGGTCATTCGTGCCAGAAGCGCAACATATGAATGGCCTCAGCGTCTCCGGTGGAGCGCTCGTTGCGTTCGCGGATTCACTGGTGGGCGCGCTGATCTACTACTCGGGGATTGATCAGGTCGCTCTGACGGTGACGTTGAACTGCGAGTTCTTGGGTGCAGGAGTCGTGGGTGTTCCTGTGTATGGAACGGGGCGTCTGGTTCGTGAAACGAAGTCGATGGTATTTGTTCACGGTCAGTTGGATCAGAGCGATGAACCGATCTTGCTGTTCTCGTCCGTGTGCAGAAAGATCACGAAGCGCATAGATGTTCGCTGACAGCGTCAGATCCGCTTCGACGGACTTGGCGTAGGGTTCGAATTCATGGCTGTCTTTCACCTTGCGACCATTGTCCCGTCCAAAGAAGAGCTCATCGCTGAGTGGGTGCCGCGGCAAGCATGGGGACCGCCGGACGGTACGCCGGTCACGGTCATTGGGGCATATCGCTTCGACGATCCCGATGGGAAGGTCGGCATCGAGACCTTCCTCGCTCTCGCTGGCGATCAAGTGCTGCACGTCCCGCTGACTTACCGAGATGCTCCGGTCGACGGCGCCGACGACGGACTGATCTGCACGATGGAGCATTCGGTGCTTGGGACGCGTTGGGTGTACGACGGATTGAGCGACCCGCTGTTCGTCCAGATGTTGGCGGCGACAGCGATGACTGGGCAGGGCGAGGCACTCGGCATGGCTGTCTACGAAGGACGGTGGTACATCGCTCCCAGCAAGGTCCGAATCCAGGGCGGCGGCTGGTCACTCGAGCGCGTCGCCGTCGATGGCTTCACCGCCGCAAGCATCGGCGATTCGATCGTGACATTCACGAATGACCGCATCGAGCTCACCGTGTTTCGCCAGCCGCCACAGCGACCCCGTCCACCGATCGGGCTCACCGCCACGTGGGTCGGTCAACCCTCACCGTTGGTCCTCGCCGAAGTGCGCGACCGCAAGCACACTCCCTAGGGAGTGCTGCCGTATGGCAGGCTCATGGCCGCATGGATCAAGCTTCTGAATCTGGTTCCGGCGGTGGGCGTGGTGCCGCACCCGCTGCTGCGTCGGCCGTAGAGCTCGGCCGCGACGGCGTCACGTTGGCGCAGGTTGTCGGTGTCGCGCGCAGCGGAGTCAACGTCTACCTGGGCAATTCGGCGCGTACGGCGATGCAAGCGTCGGCGGCATTGGTCGACGGATTCGTCGCCAGCGGTGCACCGGTGTACGGGGTGAACACCGGCTTCGGCTCGCTCGCCGACAAGGCGATCCCCGCACATCGCACCGCCGAGCTGCAGGTCGCGCTCGTGCGCTCGCATGCAACCGGCATGGGCGAGCCGATTGAAGTGGAAGTGGTGCGCGCAATGTTGTTGCTGCGCGCTCGCAGTCTGGCGATGGCGTTCTCGGGCGTGCGGCCGGAACTGGTTGAACGCCAGACCGCATTGTTGAACGCTGGGATCACGCCGGTCGTCTACGAGCACGGCTCGCTTGGTGCGAGTGGCGATCTCGCTCCACTCAGCCATTGCGCGCTAGCGCTGATCGGTGAAGGTGAAGTGTGGGCGCGCGACGGTGAACGGCTACCAACCGCGCGTGCGCTGGCGGACGCTGGCCTGGAGCCAGTTGTGCTGCGCGCCAAGGAGGGCCTCGCGCTGATTAACGGCACCGACGGAATACTTGGCATGTTGTGCTTGGCGTTGCACGACCTCAACGCGCTGTTGCGCATCGCCGACGTCACGGCCGCAATGACGATCGAAGGCTTGCTCGGCACCGACCGTGCCTTTGCTGCCGACCTACAAGCCTTGCGTCCGCAAGTTGGCCAAGCAGTCAGCGCCCGCAACCTGACGCGCGTGCTTGCCGATTCGGCCATTGTTGCCAGCCATCGCGAAGGCGACACGCGCGTACAGGATGCGTATTCCTTGCGCTGTACCCCGCAAGTGCACGGCGCTGCACTGGACACGATCGCATATGCACGCACGATCGCCGAGCGCGAACTGCGCGCGGCAATCGACAATCCGATGATTCTTCCCGACGGGCGAGTCGAAAGCTGTGGCAACTTCCACGGCGCGCCGCTGGCGATGGTGTGCGACTTTCTTGCGATCGCGGCCAGCGAGGTGTCGGCGATTGCCGAACGGCGCACCGATCGCATGCTTGACGTAGCGCGCTCGTACGGATTGCCAGCGTTCCTTTCGCCGGACGCCGGCGTGAACAGCGGGATGATGATTGCGCACTACACACAGGTGGCGATGGCGCTGGAGAATCAGCGACTCGCCGTACCGGCGAGCGTGCAAAGCATGCCGACCAGCGCAATGCAAGAAGATCACGTCTCAAACGGGTGGGCGGCGGCGCGCAAGTTGCGCCGCTCGATCGACAACCTGCGCCGCGTGCTCGCCGTCGAGTTGGTGTGTGCTGCAGCGGCGATCGATCTGCGCGGTCCGTTGTCATCGTCGCCCGCAACTGCGGCTGCAGTACATGCACTGCGCGTACGCGTGGGCGGCCCGTCCGCAGATCGTTGGCTTTCGCCCGATCTACGCGCCGCCGAACATCTGCTCGCCGACGGCGTCGTCTTGGAAGCGGTTGAAGCCGCAATTGGTCCCTTGGAGGTTCTCTGATGTTGGGTGCTCGCCCCGTCCGCGCCGCTCGCGGTACAGATCTGAATTGTCTCGGTTGGCCGCAAGAGGCTGCGTATCGCATGATGCACAACAACCTCGACCCGGAAGTCGCCGAGCGACCTGACGATCTTGTTGTGTACGGCGGCACCGGACGCGCCGCGCGTAGTTGGGAAGCGTTCGACGCGATGGCGCGCACGCTGAAGACGTTGAAGGCCGACGAGACGATGTTGGTGCAATCGGGCAAACCAGTCGGCGTGTTCCGCACGCACGAGTGGGCGCCGCGCGTGTTGTTGGCGAACAGCAACCTGGTGCCCGAGTGGGGGAACTGGGACGAATTTCGTCGCCTGGAAGCAATGGGACTGACGATGTACGGCCAGATGACGGCCGGCTCGTGGATTTACATCGGCACCCAAGGGATTCTGCAGGGCACGTACGAAACCCTGGCGGCCCTCGCGCGCCGCCACTTCGGCGGCACCCTGCGAGGCACGTTGACCGTCACCGCCGGCCTCGGCGGCATGGGCGGCGCGCAACCGCTCGCCGTCACGATGAACGAAGGCGTCGCCATCGTCGTCGAAATCGATCCGGCGAGAATCCAGCGCCGCATCGCGACCCGCTATCTCGACGAAGAAGCGTCGTCACTCGACGACGCACTGGCGCGCGCGGCCGACTATCAGAAGAAAGGCGTCGCGCGGTCGATCGGCCTGGCCGCCAACATCGCGGACGTGCTCGGCGAACTCGTGCGCCGCGGCA
>JAYVVU010000267.1:0-3663 GCA_043786755.1 Actinomycetota bacterium | reverse complement strand
AGCGAATCGGTGGGGTTGCATTCTGGGCGCTCGGGTTCGACAGCCCTGCGACGTGGGCAAGCGTCGCTGGCGTCGAAACACCCAAAGTGTGATGAAATGGCGCGATGGGGGGTCGTTCAATGAGTGACGGTGTCGATGCAGCGAAGCGCGCACAGTTGGACGCCCGCCGCGCCGAGCTGAGCAAGCAGTACCTGAAGCCGCGTGCGGTTCGGCCAGCGTCGAGTGCGCGTGGTGTGCATCACGCCGCGCACATCAGCAGCGACGTCGAGCGCACCGTTAAGTTCTTTGACGGCGTGCTCGGCTTTCCGCTGATCGAGATGTTCGAGAATCGCGACTACGAGGGTTCCACGCACTTCTTCTTCGACGTGGGCATCGGCAACGCGCTCGCCTACTTCGATCTACCTGGCCTCGATCTCGACCCGTACCGCGAAGTGTTCGGTGGTCACCATCACCTCGCAATCTCGATGGCACGCCCCGAGTGGGAAGCAGCCAAAACGCGCCTCGACGACGCCGGCGTGGAATACGCCCACGTCGACGGGTCGTCGTTGTACTTCCGCGGCCCTGACGGCGAACGCCTGGAACTGATCAGCGATCCGCTTGGCCATATGTACGGAAACGATTTGGGCTGATATGGAATACCACTTCGCAACTATCTGGGAATCGCTCGCCGACGTACTCCCCGACTTCACCGCCGTTGTGCACGGCGACCGACGCTTCACGTGGGCACAGTTCGACGATCGGTCGGCGCGCGTTGCCGCGGCCTTTAGGGGCGCTGGGCTCGGCCCGAACTCGAAGATTGGGCTTTACCTGTTCAACGGCAACGAGTATCTCGAGGCGCACTACGCGGCTTTCAAGATGCGCGGCGTGCCGATCAACGTCAACTACCGCTACATCGACGAAGAACTGGTCTATCTGCTCGACAACGCCGATGCGGAGGCTTTGGTCTTTCACTCGTCGCTCGGTGATCGCGTCGAACGGATCCGAGCCCGACTGCCAAAGCTGAAGCTGTTCATCGAGGTCGACGATGGCGGCGCAGGCAAGGTGCCGGTGGCCATCAGTTACGAAGACGCAATCGTTGGTCAGCAACCGATGCCACGCATCGTGCGCGAAGAGAGCGACATCTACATGCTGTACACCGGCGGCACCACGGGTATGCCCAAGGGCGTGATGTACGACATGGGTGGGCTCGCTCGTGCGTTTGCCTCGCTCGGCTTCCCGCTGCTCGGGATCGCTGCCCCCGCCGATGCAGCAGAAATCGCCCCGATAATTCGCGGCATAGTGGATGCCGGTGGTCGCTTGATCAGCCTCTCGTGCGCACCACTCATGCACGGCACCGGCGTATGGCTGGGAGCGATGATCCCGCAACTCGGCGGCGCTGAAGTAGTCACGCTCGTTAGCCGCTCGCTCGACGCCGACGAAGTGCTGCGCACAGTGCAAGCCGAAGAGGTCACCAACATGACGATCGTTGGCGATGCATTCGCGAAGCCGATCATCGCCGCCATCGACCGCGCCATCGACGCCGCCACGCCGTACGACCTGAGCAAACTGAAGATGATCATCTCCTCCGGTGTGATGTGGACCGCCGAGGTGAAGGAACAACTGCTCGAGCGCATCGAACATGTCATCTTGTTGGATGCAATCGGTTCCAGCGAGGGGTCGATGGGCACCAGCATCTCGATGAAGGGTGTGCCGCCCAGTACCGCCAAGTTCACCCGCAACCCGACCACCAAGGTCTTCACCGAAGACGACCGCGAGGTCACGCCCGGCAGCGAAGAGACCGGAATGGTGGCTGCTGGCGGAATGGTGCCGCTTGGCTACTTCAAGGACGAAGCAAAGTCAGCGCGCACCTTCCGCACGATCGACGGCGTGCGCTACTCGTTCCCGGGCGACATGGCGATGGTTGCCGCCGACGGATCGCTGATCCTGCTCGGTCGCGGCAGCCAGGTGATCAACTCTGGCGGCGAGAAGATTTTCCCGGAAGAGGTCGAGGAAGCCGTCAAGCGCGTCGACGGCGTCGTCGACTGTTTGGTGATCGGCATCGACGACGATCGCTTCGGCCAAGTCGTCACCGCCGTCGCGTCAGTAGCGGATGGAGCCGAAGTCACCGAAGCGGACGTAATCGCCGTCGTCAAGAAAGATCTGGCGGCGTTCAAGGCGCCCAAGCGAGTCGTCTTCGTCGCCCAAGTCCCTCGCGCCGCCAACGGCAAAGCCGACTACAAGGCAGCGCGACAGTTCGCGATCGACAAGCTCGCGAACTAACGCAGCTTGGTTTTCAGGAATTCCAGAACGCGTTGCACGCTCGGTTCGTGGCGCTGTTCGGTGAGCACGCTGTGATCGGCTTTCGCGTTGCTCGGAATCTCGATTGCTAAGAACGCATCGCCGAGCAGTTCGCGCAACGTTTGGAACCGCGTGCCGACGAGCTTGTCTTCGGTGAAACGCATGCCGAGCACTTGGCAACCTTCGGCGGCGCGGCGAGCGACGACCAATGCGTCGTCGGGCGAGAGATTCACATCGGCTGCCCGCGCTGAGCCCAGCGCCGAGAGCGGCAGCGACGGCTGGCTGAGCACGGGAGCGACGACTGCGTCTTCGACCATCATCGCTAACGCGAAGCCGCCACTGAAGCACATACCGATCGCGCCAACACCAAGGCCACCAAGTTCCGTGTGCAATTCCTTGACCAACGCGCGCAACCAGCCAATGATCGGTGACGTGTGGTTCAGCGCCCAGTGCGTGAACTCGCGCGCGACGCAGATGTGCAGCGCCGACTTGGCCAGGTAACCCGGGCTGAAATCGCGGCCGGGATTGCCGACCAGCGACGGCATCAGCACCGTGAATCCGGCCGCAACCACTTCTTCCGCGAACGCAGCAACGTTGGGCGTGATGCCGGGCAACTCGTGAACGATGATGACGCCCGGCCCGCTGCCGCGTCGGAACACGTCGCGCGTGTAACCGACGGCAGTGAACGACGACTTGTCCCACTCCTTCAGGACGTCAGTCTGATTCTTCACAGTTTGTTCAGTGACTCCAGCGCACGCCCGGCGAGGCCCTCGGTGGCCAACTTGAACGCGATGAACCCGGCGTCGTCGGACTGTTTACCCATGGCGCCGTGCATGTAGCGCGCGTACACACCCTCGCTGATCACCGCCAACCGCCAACAACCGAAGGCGACGTAATAGTCGATGCCCGACACATCGCGTCCAGTCCTGGCTGCGTAGCGCTCGACCAATTCGGGATACGCCGGAAACCCGCCGGCGGGTGTTGGGTCGTTGGCGCGCATCGTGCCCGAGTCGTCGTGAAACCAATACACGCCCAGGTATCCGAGATCGGCCAATGGATCGCCCAACGTGCACAGTTCCCAATCGAGCACCGCTGCAATGCGGCCGGTGGTGCTGTCGATGAGGCAGTTGCCGAAGCGGAAGTCGCCGTGCACGACCGAAACGCTCTGCTGGACTGGCATCGCTTCACGCAACTTACGCGCGACCTCATCGATCACTGGCAGTTCGCGTGTCTTGGATTGTTCCCATTGCGTACTCCAGCGCTTCACCTGTCGCTCGACGTACCCCTCGCGCTTGGCCAGGTTGCCGAGACCGACGGCGTCGATGTCGACGGCATGGAGATCGGCAAGCACATCAACAAGGTGCTCGCCTGCTACGCGTCGCGCCG
>JAYVVU010000266.1:0-3674 GCA_043786755.1 Actinomycetota bacterium | reverse complement strand
TGTTGGAAGACGACCATCGCCGCGACGAACTGCTCCGTTGGTTATTCCAGTTTGGGTGCGCGTGTCGAGAATTCGAGTCGGAGTCAACGGGTGGAATCCACCAGTCGAAGTTATCGGCCCGCCCTCAAGGTACTGACAGTTCAGAATCCCGAAGCACGAAGCATCAAGGTCAAACGTCGGCACGCTGCCGGGGGCGATGTTGATGAAACCAAGAACCACGGTGCTCGGACCAGTGCACACGTTGGAAAGGTCCCACTGAGTCGGGCAATCCTTGACGTACACCTGGTAGCGACCGGGCCAGCCGACCGAACCTGTCCACTGACTGCCGATGCTCTTACCTGTAGTGAATGCGCCGACCTCTGCACCAGTGGTGGTCGGCTTAAGTGGTGCGCACGGATCGTAAGTCGGGCAGGAGACCTGGAAGAGATCAACGATCAGGCGGTTTGTTGGAATCGCTTCATTGTCGATGATTTGGCCCGTGATTCGAAACGCATCAAGTTGGCCAACTGTCGGCAGTGGGAGCTCTCCGAAGTTTTCCCAGCCCATACCGTCCTCCGGAGTTTGCCGCTGCACAGCAGCTCCGCCGATGTCGCCACTCCACGGGTCGTAAGTGTTGCGCGACGGAAAGAGCTCTAGTCGAATCACATTGAGTGTGTTCGACGGGCAGGGCGCGATGTGGGTCGGAACCGTAAATTTGTCCTGGTTGAACTGAGGAGAGCGCACAACCATGCTGCCGTCGGTGTCCCAGTCGTACCCGGCGTCGTAGGCCCCGCCGCCGCCGCAACCTGAGTACACGGCATCGGCAAACAGTGAGCCGGTCCCCACATTGTTGGCGAGGGTCACGGTGAACGACGTGCCACCCACAGCGCTCGCAGTCGACACTTCGAGCAGGGTGGCCGTGGTGGTGGCGCCCGCTATCAGCGCTACCACTAGTGCGGCACGTCGGAACCGGGGTGTGTTGTGGGATAGCACCCGCGGCACTTTAGCGCGACTTGACGATTACTTCACGTAGGCGAACACGTCGACGATGACGGTCGCGTTGCCTCCGCACTCATTGAAGATCGAGATGTATCCGTCGCGGCTGACGCCAACAATCACCATGTTCGGTGTGTTGCGGAATGGATCCCAGTTCAGGTTCGACGACGGTGGCTTTGCGACACCCGCGGGCCACACGGTGAGGTAGCCACCGTTGTCGGTGTCGGCCGCGGTGACGTTGAGCATGATCGCAGTGATGCCCGTCGGAATTCCAGCAACACCCGCAACCTTGACGTCGCGCTGCTGACAGGCACTGAACCTGCCCGATGGCGTTCCGGTGCCATTGCGCGTGTCGACCACGCGGATGGGAACGATCGGAGTCGTGAGACCACCGCCGGTTCCGCCGTAGTAGCCGAAGATGTCGACGATCACGTCCATGTCGCTTTCGAGAGCGGCGATCCGGATCTTGCCGTTAGTTCCGACCTTGACGACTGCGAGGTTCGAACGCGTGATGCCTGGGTTGACGTTGACGTTCGATGCGTTCGGGCGCGCCGTGCCATCGGGATAAGCCGTGATGTAACCAATCTTGCTCGGCGACACACTCGTGATGTTGACGACAACCGACTGCACATTGCTGGGCACGTTGCCAACACCGGCAACCAACAATGACCTGTCATCGCCGGGCTGGAAGCGCGTCCCGCTACCGGTCGGCGCAGGTCGAGTGTCGAGCAATCGCGCAGGCGTGATACCGGTGAAGCGCAGCCCGCCACTGCTCGTCGCTGATGAGCCTGTGTCGTACCAGCCAGCAACGTCGGCGATCACATGCATGCCTGCGTAGTTCGCGTTCCAGAATCGAATAGTTCCACCGGCGCCAACCGTCGCCACGACCAAGTTCGCGACGGTCTCACCTGTCGCGAAGTTGAGGTTCGAAGTTCCCGTCGGTGGGTTAGCTCCATACGTGCCCTGGTTGTCGTAGATGTCGAGCGACGCGGGGCGCGGGTAGACGCTCAGCCAGTCGCTAGATGGCGGCGAAACCGCCGTCACGTTGAGCAGCACAGCCGACACACCAGAGGCAGGAATTCCCGCGAGGCCCGTGACCTTCAAGTCGTGGTTCGCTGTTTCCGCGATCCGGTTCACCGGATTGGGATCGCGCGTCAGGCGACCATCGCCGGGGCGCACGGCGCCGGGAATGCCGACATTGAAGCGAGTGTCGAGGATGCGCGTCGGCGTCAACGGATGGAAGCCACCAGTCGAAGTGATCGGACCACCGGCGAGGTACTGACAGTTCAGAATGCCGAAGCACGGAGCATCGAGATCCCACGTCGGCACGTTGCCGGCGGAAATGTCGACGAACCCCATCACCTGGTTAGACGCAACGCTGCACGTGTTCGATGCGCTCCACCCTGTGGGGCAGTCCTTCACGTAGACCTGGTAGCGACCGGGCCACGAAACCGAGCCGGTCCATTGGCTGCCCTTGCTCTTACCGGTGGTGAAGCCACCGACGTAGGCGCCAGTCGAAGATTGCGGTGGCTGGATGCACACGTCGGGGTAGCCGCACGGCACCTGGAACAAGTCGGTGATCACGCGATTGGTCTGAACCGTCGTCGACGAGATGATGTTGCCCGTCATCCGGAATCCTGCGTACGGATAACCGACCGGCGCAACGCCGAGCGTCGGGACCGGCACGGAACCGAAGTTGGGGAACTGCGGATCTTGGTAGGTCAACTGCGCGTTGGCGCCACCGAAGTTGCCCACCCACGGGTCGTAGGCGTTCAGGTTCGGATACAACTCGAGACGCACGTTGCTGAGGTTCAGCGAGGAACTGCAGCCCGGGCCGTCGGTCGGAACGTTAGTTGGCGATTGGGTCCACGGCGCGCGGGTGAATAGCCCGCCGCTTGAGTTCCAGTCCCACGCTCCGTCGTAGCCAGATGCGTTGCCATCGGGCGAGATGCCGCCGCACAGACTGCCACCGGTACCCCAATGGGCGTCGATGAAGACAGTGCCCGTCGAACCGCCCGTCTGCAGTGAAAACGGAACGCCAATGGCGCTGGCCGAAGAGGCCTCAAAGAGTGTGACTGTGACGGTGGCGCCGGCCAATAAGGCGAGCACTATCGAGGCACGGGAAAAACGGCTTGACATTCAACTGCTCCCAACTAGCCCGGCGGAAACCTACAACTTGGTATCGGAGGTTTCCGGGCAGGGAATAATCAGCGAATCGTCAATTAGTTGTGACTTGCGACCACCAACATTTGGCCCGCGAACGGACGAAACGGCAGATGCAGGTAGATCGGGACCAGGCGGTGGCCGAACGACAGGCGCGACTTCATCGTCAGTGGCAAAAAGCGCGCTTCGCGATGCGTTGGCTCCAAACCGCGCGACGCCAAGAAGTCGGGCAGCGACTCATCGGTGAAGATTGTGCGGTGCGTGAAGTCGTCGAAATAGCGGCCCGGGTTCAAGCGGAAGTTTGGTTGCACTGCAATGAAGTGGCCGCCGGGTTTTAGAACGCGCACCACTTCATCGACGCAACGCTCGAGCTGTGCCCAATCGAGATGCTCCAGCAGATTGCTGGCGAACACGGCATCAAAGCTTGCATCAGCGAAGCGACGTAAGTCGGTGACATCGCCGACTTCTGCTTCCACGCCCTCTGCGACGTACTCGCCGAGATCGGGTCGCAGATCGAACGCCACGCGGCGCTTGCA
>JAYVVU010000265.1:0-3683 GCA_043786755.1 Actinomycetota bacterium | reverse complement strand
CGGTGAGGGCGGTGAAACCCTTCGCGCCACTGGCAAGGCCGAACTGTGTATCGATCGTGTTCGCGATACCGAGCCCACGATGCTTCTGACCGAAGGCGCCCTCATACGCAACGCGGCCGTCGATATCGACGCGCAATACGCCCGATAACCCTTCCTCGACTGCGATCTGCTGCAGCTGCTCCTTCATCGCCACAGGCTGACACACAGGCGGGCGAAAGCAGCGACGAATTGACTCGCCAGAAGTGGCTGTTAGCACGAGCCTCCGCGGTGGGTAGGCACTGTCGACAGTTGCGATAGGCCGTCATTCCCGCTCGTCGCGCGAGCAACGTCGAGCCGGCACGTCTCCTTCGAAGCGAGTGACGGCGCTGTGGCAGAGTGCTGCGATGCAGCTCACTCCCCGATACGGCACGAACCCGATCATCACGCTCGACGGAAAGCCCTCGGACATCCTGGTTCCGGTGACGCGCCAGCGTCGACGCTTCGCCGAACAACTCGCCTCGTTCACTGAAGAACAGTGGGCACACCCAAGTCGCTGCGCCGGGTGGTCGAATCGCGATGTCGTCGTGCACCTCGACAGCACGAACAGCTTCTGGGCCTTCTCGATCGCATCGGGCGTGGCAGGCAAGCCGACAACGTTCCTCGCGACCTTCGATCCTGTGGCGTCGCCGGCGCAACTGGTTGCCGGTGCGCAACAACTGACGTCGCGCGAAGTGCTCGACAAATTCACGGCGTCGACCGAGGCCTTCATTGCAACGCTCGAGTCGCTGACTGACGACGATTGGTCGACGCTTGCGGAGGCGCCGCCAGGGCACATCGCTGTCAGCGCACTCGCCCACCACGCGCTGTGGGACTCGTGGGTGCACGAGCGCGACGTGCTGCTTCCTTTGGGAATCGCTCCCGTCGAGGAGGCCGACGAGATCACCGCCGCCTTGCGCTACAGCGCGGCTTTGGCACCCGGTTTCTCTGTCAGCCGTGGGACCACCGATACTGGCACGCTCGCTGTCGAGACCACCGCGCCCGACACTTCGTTCGTTGTGGAGATCGGCGAAAGCGTCCACGTCCGCAATGGTTCCGGCAAGTCAGACCTACAACTCGTTGGCAACGCAGTCGATCTGCTGGAGGCTTTTAGTATTCGTCAGCCGCTCGCGCAGCCAGTGCCGGCAGACTTTGAGTGGATGGTCAACGGCCTGGCCGAGATATTCGACGTCGCCTAAGGCGAATGGGGGCAACGCCCAGGCGGATCAGATGTATCCCAATCTGCGCGCCGCGGCCGTCAAGTCCGATCGATGATCGGGATGCGCAATTCCGATCAGCGCGTTGGCGCGCTGGCGGATCGATCGACCGCGCAGCTCGGCGACGCCCCACTCTGTGACGACCTTGTCGACAGTGTTCTTCAGCGTGGTCACCACATCACCGGCCGCCAACTGCGGAACGATCTTGGAAGTCCCAGCATTGGTCGTCGAGTGCAACACGACGAAGCCTTGACCGCCTGGCGAGTACATCGCACCGCGCGCGAAGTCGGCCTGCCCGCCACTCGACGAGTAGTACTTGCCCGCGACTGTCTCCGATGCGCACTGTCCAAGCAGGTCGACCGCGTTCGTCGCATTGATCGAGACGAAGTTCGTCTCCTGCGCGATCACGCGCGGGTCGTTGACATAACGCACCGGCCACAACTCGATGGCCGTGTTCTCGTGCAGAAAGTCGTACAGCCGTTGAGTGCCGAGCGCGAACGTGCCGACGGTCTTAGTTCTGTTCAACTGCTTGTGCACTCCATTGATCACACCGCGCTCGATGAGATCGACCACGCCATCGGACACCAACTCTGTGTGCACGCCAAGATCGCGGTGATCGCCGAGAGCAGAAAGGATCGCGTTCGGAATGCTGCCAATGCCAGCTTGCAATGTCGCGCCGTTCTGAATGCGTTCCGCAACGAGGGCCGCGATGCGCAGGTCTTCGTCGCCGATCGCGGGTGGCGGAACCTCGAGCAGCGGATAGTCCGCTTCCGACCAGCCGACGACTTGGCTGATGTGAACCTGGTTGCGCCCGAACGTTCGCGGCATTTGCGCGTTGGCTTCGAGAAAGAAACGAGCACGACCGATGAACGACGACACGTAGTCCGCACTTAGACCAAGGCTGAAGTAGCCGTGTCGGTCTGGTGGCGACGCGGCGGCGAGCACTAACGGATCCTTCGTCACCATCTTCAGAATTTGGTGCATCTCGGAGAAGTTGTTCGGCACCAAGTCGATCGTCCCGGCGAGAAAGCGCGGACGGGTGACGTGCGACAGGAAGTACGAGACGTGATGCAGACGATCGCCGAACTCGCCGCGCAGGTAGCGGCGATCGTGTACCGCGTGCATCTGGTGAACTCGCACGCCCGACAGTCCCGCTGCGCCCGCCTCGAGCGCGTCGAGCAGACCAACAGGCTCACCGTTCGCCAGCGGCACGATGATGTCGCCGCCAGCCGGCACGTGGCTAAGTACTGCGTCCGCATCTGACGGTTGAAGGAGATCCGTCATGGTTTCATTCTGACCGACGGACGCGCCAGTAGTGCCAAACCAGAAGACCAAGTCGCGAAAGGAATGAAAAACCGCTATTAGCGTGGCAGCGTGCGCGGCGGGTATTCAGATCCGCCGGCGCCGTTCTTCTCGGTGATCATTCCGCTCGAGTGGCATCGCGAGCGGTGGGAGCAATGTTTGCGGGCGTGGCAGACGCAGACGCTCGACGACTCTCAGTACGAGTTGATTTTAGTGTTGTCTCCCAGCTTTACGGAGCGCGACCGGTTGTTGGCTTTGCTTGCGGAAGCCGACGGCCGCTACCGAGTGGTGACGTCTGAAAGCAACCATGACATGGGCCTGTGTGCTTTCGGCGCCGAGCAAGCCGGCGGGCAGTTTCTCTTTTTCACCGAGTCTCACTGCTGGCCGGAGCAAGATGTTCTTGCCCTCTGCGTTCAGGCATTCGAAGAACAGCCCAACTGGGCCGGACTTTCATGTCGGTCGCTACCGGTCTCGTTCAATCGCCTTGGCGCAGCTGAAGGTGCGATGTACGACGCCGAGATCTCGTACGGCATGACGGTGCACCCGTGGCGAAAAATTCTCGACCAATGCTTCGTGACGCGACGCGACGCGTATCTGCAGTGCGGCGGCTTTAAGCCCGAGTTCGGCCATTTCGCCGAGTGGGCGTTAGCTGCGAACTACCACGCACACGGACTCTTCCTCGGCTACTTGCCACAGGCGTGCTTCTATCACCAGTACCTCGGCGGACTCGGAGAATTACGCCGCTTCAGCCTTGACTTCGTTCGCGGTGAGATCAGGTACCTCTCCGACAACCACGACGAACCCGGCTCACATCTCATCGAGTTGCCAGATGAATGGATTGATCGTGGCAACTTCGACCGTGCGCTAGCACAAACACTCTTCAAGGCGGCCCTACGCGAAGCCCGTCTGTCGACAGCGCAGCGCTGGCTAACGCCCGCAATCTTCGGCGATCGTGCACAGCGCGCCAAAGCATCGCTCGCTGTAGCAGCAAGCCATGTGGGCGTGACGTTGGCCAAAGTGTTCAAGTCGGACCCGAAACTGAGACTGGCCTACAAGACTTACCAAGCGGCGGTCCAGCACCAACAGCGCTTGTCGTCGATTGCGAATGAGCGCGCGACCGGGCACCAACCTGACGTTGGCCTCTATCAC
>JAYVVU010000264.1:0-8495 GCA_043786755.1 Actinomycetota bacterium | reverse complement strand
TCTGCCTCGGAAGTCTTATCGCGACTCTTGCGGCGCACCGACACCATGGCTAACCGACCAGTGCTTTGCGTACGTCGTCCTCGACGCCGCCGGTTACGAGGACGAGCACTTCGTCGCCGACTTGTAACAGCGTGTCGCCGCGCGGGACCACTACGTGACCCGCGCGCAGCACGGCCACGACCGTGGATTCGCGCGGGAGGCCAAGATCGGAGAGTTCCTTGCCAATAGCCGGTGAATTCGCGGCCAGCGTGACTTCCGCGAGTCGGGCCTTGCCGCCTTCCAGGCTGAGCAGGCGCACGAACGACCCGACAGTGACCGCCTCCTCGACGAGGCCAGTCAGCAGGTGCGGGGTCGAGACGGAAACATCGACGCCCCACATGTCGTTGAACATCCACTCGTTCTTGGGATTGTTGACGCGTGCAACAACGCGCGGAACTGCAAACTCCTGTTTGGACAGCAACGACACGACGAGGTTGTCCTCATCATCGCCGGTGACTGCGGCCACGACATCGGCATCACCAGCACCAACTGCTTCCAGGGTGGTGAGTTCGCACGCGTCGCCCAGGTACCACGTGACGCCACCCTTGGAATCCTTGGGTCGACTGTTGTTGACGAGTGAAACGTTGTTGTCGATCAGCGTGACTTCATGACCTGAACTCTGCAGCTGGTCGGCCATGTAGCGACCAACACTGCCGGCGCCGGCGATGATGACTTTCATGTCAGTGCCCACCTTCCGGGTGTTGCAGGTGATGATCTAGTGAGTCGGTGTTGCCGGCCGCAACGATCACGTGGATTTGGTCGTCTTCCTGCAGCAGCGCGGTCGGCGCGGGAATTGTTGTTTCGCCAAAGCGATGCAACAAGGCGACGCGTCCGGAGACAGCTGCTTCCAGGGTCGTAACCGACGTGCCCGCTGCTTCTGGAGGGACGCGACGCTCGACCATCGTGAACCTTGCGCTTGGATCGATCCAGTCGGGAGTCGTGCCAGCGGAAAGAAGGTGACGCAACACTCGCTCGCTGGTCCAGGCGACCGTGGCCACAGTCGCGATGCCAAGGCGCTCGTAAATCGATGCGCGCCGCGGATCGTAGATACGAGCAACCACGTGACTCGCGCCAAACGTCTCCTTGGCGACGCGCGCGATCAGGATGTTGGAGTTATCGCCACTGGTTACCGCAGCGACCGCGGATTGTTCGGTGATGCCGGCTGCGGTCAGCAGCTCGCGATCGAATCCGACACCGACCAGCGTCTTGCCCGAAAAATCCTCGCCGAGCCGGCGGAAAGCTTCCGCCTTGCGATCAACGACTACGACGTCGTGGCCAGCAGCTACGAGGTTGCGCGCGACGTCGGAACCGACCCGCCCGCAACCGACAACGATGATGTGCATAGTGGTGCTCCTACTGCTCTTCGGTGTCGTGCCCGTGGGTGTGGATCGGCACCGAGACGACAGCGGTATGTGGACGGTAGAGCAGCTTCGCTTTAAGTGCGAATGCGCTGCCGTTGTGTAGCCACTGCGTCTTCCAAGATGTGACGTTCTCGGGGATCACCACGGTAATGATGTCGCCCTCGTGGCGTTCGTCGAGTTCGTCGATGAACTGCAGCACCGGCCGCGTCAACTCGCGATACGGAGAAAACACGGTGTGCAGTTCGATCGGGACCTCAAACTCCTTCCACTGCTTTTCGATCTCCTTGCGCTCTTCATCGTTGCTGCACACGGTGACGGCCAGAATGCGGTCAGGGTTCAGCGATCGCGCGTATTGAACGCCGCGCAGAACACCCTTGTTGACGCCACCCACAAGTACAACCATCGTGTGCGTCTCGCGCGGCGCCTTGTATCCCTTCGGCGCAACGATCGCACCGCGGCTCATCTTGTAATGCTTGCCGATTGATCGGAACATGAGCACCATCAGCGGAATGAGCGCCGCCGGAATCCAAGCACCCTCAGTGAACTTGGAGACGACCACGACAATCGCGATGACTCCGGTCGCTACCGCACCGACAGCGTTGATCACCATGCTGGCGCGCCACCTGGGTTGGCGCTCTTTGAGGTGATGACGAACCATCCCTGTCTGGCTCAGCGTGAAGCCAGTGAAAACACCAAACGCGTACAACGGAATGAGGGCGGAGATGTTTCCTTTGAAGATCACGATCAACCCGGCCGCGACCGCCGCAAGGAAAATGACACCGTTGGAGAACACCAACCGGGCACCGCGGTTGAAGAACTGACGCGGCAGAAACCCGTCCTTGGCGATGATGGATGCAAGGCGCGGGAAGTCGGCGTACGCCGTGTTGGCCGCGAGGATGAGGATGAGGAAGGTGCCGATCAACAGCATCCAGAACAGCACCCCCTTGCCGCCGAAGATGTGCTCGGCCATCAGGCCGAGACCGTTGCCATCGTGCTCTCCGCGGTACGGCTTCAGCTTGGCCGCAAGCACCGACACACCGAGGAAGCAGGAGCCCAGGATGACGCCCATCCACACCAGCGTCTTGGCTGCGTTCTTGCTCTCGGGCTTCTTAAAGGCAGGGACACCGTTGGAGACGGCTTCAATGCCCGACAGCGCAACGGCACCAGACGAGAAGGCGCGCAACAGCATGTAGAGCCCCAGGCTCTTTGTCGCCTCGGCGTGCTCTTTCGCTTCCTCGGACAGAAGGTTCTCCGGAATCGGACCGAGGTGCTGAACGAAAATCCGGTACAGGCCGGTTCCCAGAAGAATCAGCAGCATCACGATGTAGAAGTAGGTGGGGCCGGCGAACGCGGCGCCGCTCTCTTTGACGCCGCGCAGGTTCATCACCGTCATGATCACCACGCACAACAGACACAACGGAACTGTCCACTTGGTGTCGAAACCGGTGGCGGTTCGAATCGCGAGTACGCCGCCAGAGACGCTGACTGCGACCGTGAGGATGTAGTCGACCAGCAGCGACGAGCCAGCCACCAGTGCCGGAACTTCCCCCAAGTTCTCGCGGCTCACGATGTATGCACCGCCACCAGACGGATATGCATGGATCGTTTGGCGATAACTGAGCACGACGATGACCATCAGCACACAGACGACGATCGCAATCGGGATCAGCTTGGTAAACGCGACGGCACCGACGCTGGCCTGCAGCAGCAGCACGACGAGGATTTCGTCAGTCGCATATGCCGTCGACGAAATGGCGTCGGACGCAAAGACCGGTAGCGCAATCAGCTTGCGTAGTCGCTGGTGCCCCTCATCTTCCGACGAGATCGGGCTACCAATCAGGATGCGTTTTAGTGCAGGCATTGCGGGTGATCAGCGTAGCCTCAGACCAGTCGCATGACTCTGTAACCCTCGGCGAAGCGGTCATCGGCCAACCCGTGCGCCGTTGCAACACCCGCCATCCACTGGCGCACACGTACTTCCATGCCGGCCGGATCGGGAAGCTGGCTGGCGTGGCAGCGCAGCGCATCGAACTTGCGGTCGACGTTGTCGGTGACGTCGACAACATCAGTAATCGTCGGGTGGCCGGAGATCCATGCCTCGTCCACCGTCCATGGCTCGAGACCCTCTTCCAGAAGTTCCGGAAAGGCGAATGGATTGCGCGCGTCGGGATAGATCGCGCACATGGTGGCTTCGCCGGTCGCGAGGTGATCGGGATGACTGGCGAAAATGCGGTCGTAATTCCGGTCGGGAGATTGCAACATGACGACCTTCGGCTTGACCTGACGAATGACGCGACTGATATCGCAACGCAACGCGAGGTTGGCTTCCACGCGGCCGTCGGGGTAGCCCAGGAAGATCAAGTCGTCGACGCCAACGGTTGCCGCGGCAGCGGTTTGTTCCTTGCGTCGTAGCGACGCCATCTCGGCGCGACTCATGTTGCGGTCGTCGCCGCCAGCATCACCGTCGGTTACCAGACAGTAGGTCACACGCACGCCGTGCGCACTGAGCGTTGCGATCGTTCCGGCCGAACCGAAGTCGACGTCGTCTGGGTGCGCGACTATCGCCAGCAATGATTCGACTTCGTTCGGTAACAGCATTGGCCCAGACTACGACGTACGCTCCAGCGATGGTCCCCGCCGACGTCGCCCTCGGTTCCTTCGACCTTTCCGACCCAGAGTTTTGGTTGCAATCGCGCGAGTACCGCGAGGGTGCGTTCGCCACCCTGCGTCGCGAACAACCGATCAGTTGGTTCGACGAACGCGAATTTGAAGGTGTGCCGTTTCCGAAAGGTCCCGGCTATTGGTCGGTCGCTAATCACGAGGATGTGTGGCACATCAGCCGCAATCCGCAACTGTTCGCCAGCGGCCAAGGGTTCAACATCGGTGACTTGCCGATCGAGATCGCTGAGTTCTTCGGGTCGATGCTTGCGATGGACGACCCACGGCACTTCCGGTTGCGGTCGATCGTTTCCAAGGGCTTCACGCCGCGCGAGATCACCCGCGTCGAGGAATACGTGCGCGTGAAGGCAGCAGCCGTTGTCGATCGCTTACTCGAACGCTTCCCCGAGCGCGAATGCGACTTCGTCGCGGAAGTCGCGGCCCCGATGCCGCTGCAAATCATCTGCGAGATGATGGGCATACCGGCGGAGGACGAGCCGCAGATCTTGCGCTGGACGAACGTCATCCTCGGCGTCGGCGACCCCGAGTTCACGACGTCGTTCGAAGATCTGATTAACGCCGGGATGGGGATGTTCCAGTATGCGCAGGCCTTGGGCGAAGACCGGTTGGCCAACCCGCGCGACGACCTGACGTCGATAATGATGAACGCCGACGTCGACGGCGAACGGATGACGGCGCAAGAGTTCGGGTCGTTCTTCATCCTGCTCGTCGTGGCGGGCAACGAGACGACGCGCACGGCCATCAGCCATGGCATGCACCTACTGACCGAGCACCCGGATCAGCGCGAAGCGTGGTGGAACGACTTCGAGGCCAACGCACGCACGGCGGTCGACGAGATCGTTCGCTACTCGACGCCAGTCGTGCACTTCCGAAGGACCGCGACGGAAGACACGGTGGTTGGCGGCCAGGCGATCAAGGAAGGCCAGAAGTTGGTGTTGTGGTATTGCTCGGCGAACCGCGACGACAAGGTGTACGCCGATCCGTACACGTTCAACGTGTTGCGTCCGATGCAACCGGCGCAAGTCGGCTTCGGTGCCGGCGGTCCGCATTTCTGCCTCGGCGCCAACCTCGCTCGCCGCGAGATCACCGTCATGTTCGACGAATTACGTCGTCGGATGCCAACGCTGCACACAATCGGCGAACCCGAGTACCTGCAGAGCAACTTCATCAACGGCATCAAGCGCATGCAGTGCGCGTGGTAGCTAGTTCGGCGGAGAGTTAGCTAGTTCGCGCGTCGACCGGCAGGTGCTCGACATCGCTGAGGCGGTGGAGCGAGAACGTGTGGCCGTCGGTCATCTGCATCGTCGAGAGTCGCGTGATCGAAGCGTGCTGCGTCACGAAGCGATCCCATTCCCACGGGACTGGGTCGAGACCGAGGAGATGGCAGAGCAGGACACCGTTGGTACCGGCGTGTGCAACCACTGCGACGCGCAGGTCGGGTTGGTCGAGATGCCACATTGGAAGTATTTGACGCGAGCGGTACATGCCCCGCGCAGCCCAATAGTCCACCGCGCCCGCGCGCACGCGCTCAACGAAGTCGCGCGGTGGTTCTCCCCCACCCCGTATTCCGTTCCAGCGCTCGGCGGCCGGACGTTGACGATCTTCTGCGTACGCGGTGCGTGCCAACTCGGCAGGAGTGCCGTGCCAGTCCGGCTCCTTGATCTCGTGGAGAAAAGTCTCGACTACTTCGGCTCGCGATTGCGCGGCTAACAGCGGTGCGGCCGTCTGTCGCGCGCGTTGCAGTGGTGAAACAATGATCTCGTCGAACGTTTCGTCGCGCAGCACTTCGCCGACGCGCTCGGCTTGCATCAGCCCAAGCTCGGTGAGCGGTGGGTCGACAACGTTGAGACCATCGGAGACCCATTCGGGTTGACCGTGGCGGATGAGCACGATGTCCATGACGGCGACGATGGTAGCCGGGGTAACGTCGCAGACTATGGAGCAGGGAACGACAGAGCCGGCGACCTACGCGGCAGGTTGGTACCCAGATCCGACCCATCGCTTCGAGTTTCGCTACTACAACGGTGAACGCTGGACCGCCGACGTGTCGCGGCAAAGCAACCGCTACGTCGATCCAGTTGGAACCGCTCCCCCGACGTTCAGCCCGCCGACGCCCTCGCGTGCGATGGCGGTCACTGCGCTCGTGTTCTCGCTATGCGCAGTGGCGATCGCGTGGCTGCCGTTCCTGTTCGTCGTCGGTGCGGCCGGAGCGATCGTTGCAATCATCTTGGGCACCATCGTGTTGCGCCGATCGGCGCGCAGCCGCACCGAGGGTCAAGCAATTGCGATCGGGCAGGGAATGGCAGTCAGCGCCATCTGTACGTCGGTCGCCGCCCTCGCGCTATGCGTTATCGGCTTTCAACTGACCCGCGTGGTGTTGCGCGAGGTCGACAAGCTGGTGAACCCGGGGCCGCATCAAGTGCAGATCGATCGCTGCGAACGCGAGGATGGCCACGTTGTTGCCGAAGGCTCGATCCGCAACGACGACTCGCAGACGCACGGCTACACGATCACCATCACCTTCCGCCTCGATGGCGACCGTTGGGAGACCGACACCGTGCGCGTGATCGACGTGGGTGCCGGCGATCGCGAGGAATTCGCGACCACAACCGATTCGGTCGACTTCTCCTCAGCCGCAGTCACGTGCACGGTCGAGAACGTCTACGGCCCACCGCCGTTCACCGACTAGCTGCCTAGACCGGTTCTTTAAACGACCGTGGTGGAAGCGACCCAGGCTTCGTACATGCGGGCGTACACGCCGCCGCGCTGCACCAGCTCGCTATGCGGCCCGTCGTCGACGAGGCGGCCGTGGTGCAGCACCAGCACTCGGTCAGCGCGCGCGGCGGTGGAGAGTCGGTGGGCGATTGCGATGGTCGTACGGCCGGAAGCCAATCGCTCGAGCGCCCGCGCCAGTCGCACTTCGGTGAGCGCGTCGACCGACGAGGTCGCCTCATCGAGAACCAGCACCGCCGGGTCGACAAGCGACGCGCGAATCAGTGCGACCAGCTGGCGCTCACCAGCCGAAAGTTGCGAACCGCGCGAGCCGACCTCGGTGTTGATGCCGTCGGGCAGTGTGTCGAGCCAGTCGCGCAGGTCGAGCACATCGATCGACCGCTCAAGATCTTCCAACGAAAGGTTGGGGTGTGCGAACGAAAGGTTGGCGGCAATCGTGCCCTCGAACAGAAACGGTTCTTGCGGCACGACGGTGAGCCGGTTGCGCAGGTCTTCGTTGCCGACTCGCGTCAATGAAATGCCGCCGACCGAGACGGTTCCGGCAGTTGGGTCGGCCAAGCGAGCGATCAGGCGGCCGAGGGTCGTCTTACCGGAGCCGGTCTCGCCCACCACAGCGACCTGTTGGCCGGCAGGGATGTGCGCGCTGACGCCAAGCAGCACCGGCGGTTCGTCTTCGTCGCCGCGCGTGCGGTAGCTGAAGTCGACGCGGTCGAGCGTGACGGCGAGCGGGCCAGCGGGCAGCAACTGCGGTTGGTCGGGCTCGGGTGGGCCGATCGGAATCTCGAGCACACCAAGAACGCGGCGCATACCGGCGACAGCGGTCTGTGTTTGGTCGAGCACTTCCGTGAACTCGGCGATCGGTTCCAGGAAGCGATAGGTGAGGAACAAGAAGCCGACCATGGCACCGGCCGTGAGCCCGCTTGACGGACCGCGCAACAAACCGACCGTGACCACGCCCGCGATGGTGAAGACGCTGAAGACCTCGCCAGAGGGAAACAGGAACGCACCGATCGTACCGGCGCGGATGTAGGCGTTGGCCCGTTCGTGGCTGGCCTTCTCAACGCGATGCGCATATTCCTGCGTTGCCTCGTAAGCGCGCAGCGTCTCGGCGCCCTCGATTGTTTCGCTGATCTGCGTCATCACTTCCGCGTTAGTTACGCGCGACTTGTCGTAGGCACGCGCCAGGTGACTTTGCACCCGCCGCAGCACGTACCCGAGCGGAGCCGCAATCGCGAACGCGACGAGGGCAAGCACCCAGTCGTACGCCAGCATGACGCCGGCGACCATCAGCATCAAGGTGCCGTCGAGCAACCATGCAAGCCCACCCCACTGGAAGAACTGCGCCAAGGTCTCAACATCGCTGGTGACGCGTGCAACCAGTGCACCCTTTCGTTCTTCGGTGTGATCCGCGATGCTGAGCCGGTGGATGTGTTCGAACAGACGAACGCGCAGGCCATACAGGGCTTCTTCACTGCGGCGACCGAGACGGGCGACGGCGGTGCGCTGCGCAAGCGTGGCGATTGTGATGACGACGAGCGCAATGCCTGCCAGGAGCGCTACGACATCTACCTGCACGTTGTCTTGCTTGAAGCCACGGTCGATCGCTTGCTGCACGAGGATTGGAATGGTGACGCGACCCGCCGCGCCGACCATGGCCAGCGACAGCGTGAGCCCGAAGCCGGT